>NZ_MUNH01000772.1:0-1339 GCF_002154615.1 Streptomyces recifensis | reverse complement strand
GCCCGGTACCGGGCTGGACGGGGAGCCGCGCGGGCTCGGTCCAGGGCGGGGCACCCGAGGACAGCGGGGCACCCCGGGACACGGGGGCGTGCGGATCGATCACGCTGCGACGTTACGTCACCGCAGTGGGACGCTTCGTCACCCACACGTGTGGAAACTCCCCGTCAGCCTGGCCCTGTTGGTTTACCAGGCACTCTGCCCGGCCGGGACTCTCACCCCGACACGAGTGCGAGTCACCACCAACTGCCCGTCCTGCGGGTACGCGTGCCAGGTACGCCACCGCACCTGGCCCTCGTGCCGCTGGGCGAGCATCGCGGTGAAGGCGTGCGGGCTGCCGGGGAACACTCCGGCGAGTCCGTGCGGATGGTCGGAGACCAGCGCCAGCAGCTCCTGGGCGCGGCCGGCGAAGGAGCCCGGCGTGAGCATCTCCACGCGCGCCGCGAACTCGTACTCCCAGTCGCCGACGCGCTTGGCGACGCCGAGGGGAAGCGGGGTGGAGGAACCCGGCATGCACGCGACCGTCTCCGAACAACTGCCCCGGTCCGTCTCCAGAAGGACCTGGTGCGAGGCGCCGAGGAGCCTCAACTGCATCTTGGCGCCGCTCAGTTCGAGGTCGAGGGTGGCCAGGGCCGGGAGCGGTTCGAGGCCGAGGGCCCAGGCGAGGTCTGCGGCTCTGGTGTCGGTGTAGGACGTGTTCAGGGTCGTGAGCATGGATCGGCTCCGCTAACACACAAGGAGAGGGCGGCACACCTCGGTGACACCGGGCGATTCGGCCAGGTCGGCCCGGCTGGAGAAGCGGTGTCCCTAGGACGTCCGAGGGCTTGAGGTGGTGTTTTAGAGGGAATCACGAACACTGGCCGTGCCACAGCGTTTTTACCCAAGTTCGGAGGGTTTCCATCCCTCAGAGGGCTCCACAGCTCAACTGTTCAACTACGGCGTACGCCCTAGCGCGGAGCGAGTTGCTCCGCCGTTTCGTGCGCCCTCGGCGCCGCCCCCTGGGCGTTTCCGCCACGCGGGGGCGGTCGCGGGCGGCCGAATATCGCCGCTGCGGCCGCCCGAGCGCTTCGGTGTCCGTGCCTCGGTACGCGTGCCTGGGCTGTGCGTGCCCGGGGTATGCGTGCCCGAGGGCTCAGCTGCCGCCTCCGCAGCCCCCGCCACCCCCGCAGGAGGAGCCGCCGCCGCAGGAGGACCCGCCGCCGCAGGACGAGTGACCGCCGCCGCAGGAGGAGTGGCCCGAGTGGCCGCCGCTGTCGCCGCCGTGGTGACCCCCGTGATGCCCGCCGTGGTGCCCACCGCCGGAGGAGGACTCGGAGTCCCCGCCCCAGACCCACCAGCTGGA
>NZ_MUNH01000771.1:0-1599 GCF_002154615.1 Streptomyces recifensis | reverse complement strand
GGCGGGGCCATGGCCCCGCCGGGGGCGGACGGTGCAGGATGGAAAGGGACGAAGCGCACCGCCGGTGCCCTCGCCGCATCCGGCCCGGAACACCGGACCGGAGGACCGACCGACCCGCCAGGAGGACCGGATGCTCGCCGAGACCGTCTGCTCCGCCGTGTCCGCGGCGGGCCTGGGCATCGCCGCGGTCACCGCCTACCGCAAGCGCTTCCTGACCGCACTGCGCATAGCCGCCTACTCCCTGATCCCGGTGGGCCTGGTGATGACCGGCGCCGTCGGCTGGCTGGCCGGTACCGCCTTCAGCCCGCTGGCCTGGGCCGGCTTCGGGGTGCTCGGCGCGTCCTGGGCACTCTTCGCCCTCGTCCGCGCCGTGGAGCACCGCCGGGGCGCCCGCACCGCGCGTGCGGCCGCCGCCGACGGTTCGCCCGCCCCGGTGAGCCCGTCCGCCTCGGCGCCCGCCCTGGGCCGGAAGGCGGGAGAAGGCTCCCGGCCCGCCTCGGCACCGCCTGCCTCCCAGTCCTCCTCGGAGGACTTCAGCGACATCGAGGCCATCCTCAAGAAGCACGGCATATGAGCCCCTGGCATATGCCGGCACCCATGACCCGCGCATGACGGGCCGGTCACCACATACCGTCGCCCCGTGCACGAAACCGTTCACCACGCGGAGCGACGCGAAAGCTACGGCACGAATTCGGCGCAGTCCCGCACTTTACGTGTGTGTTGATCGCGTACAGAGCCTGGCCTGGGCCATCATCACCGCGAGATGGTCGACACGACACAGAGCGAGGCCGCGCCGCAGAAGGACGAGCCGCGCGGGTGCCTCTTCGCCCTTTCCCAGCCACCGCTGATGATCTTCCTGGCGGTGATCGGGTGTCTGATCCTCATGGCTGCGCTGCACGATCTGCTGTTGCTGTGAGCCGTACGCGCCCGTCCCGGCGTCACCCGCCGGGACCGGCGTCGAACCACACCCGGCGCGCCCCCGGCGCGTCACGGCCCGGCTCAGCCGGCCGCCTCCTTGCGGCGCGCCCGGTAGGCCGCCACATGCAGCCGGTTCCCGCAGGTCCGGCTGTCGCAGTAGCGGCGCGAGCGGTTGCGGGAGAGGTCCACGAAGGCGCGCCGGCAGTCCGGGGCCTCGCAGCGCCGCAGCCGCTCCTCCTCGCCCGCCACCACGAAGAAGGCCAGCGCCATCCCGCAGTCCGCCGCGAGATGGTCGGCCAGCGAGGCGCCGGGGGCGAAGTAGTGCACGTGCCAGTCGTAGCCGTCGTGGTCCGTCAGCCGGGGCGTGGTGCCCGCGGCCGCGACCAGCTCGTTGATCATCCCGGCCGCCGTGCGGGCGTCCGGCGCGGCGAAGATGCCCGCGAACCGGCTGCGGATCTCCCGCACCGCCGCCAGGTCCGGCTCGGACAGCGTGCCGATGTCACTGACGGCGTGGCCGCGGGTGAACTCCGCCAGCGCCGCCACGTCCGGCAGTCCGTCCACCGCCGTGTCGTCCTCCGGGGCGGTGTTCACCAGATCCACCACGGTGTCGAGCGCGCACCGGGTGTCGTGGGTGATCAGCACGTTTCGCTCCCTGGCCTGAGGGTCGGGCGGGCGCCCGCC
>NZ_MUNH01000077.1:0-6725 GCF_002154615.1 Streptomyces recifensis | reverse complement strand
ACCCCCGACTGCCCCCACCCGGAATGCAGAACCCACGGCAGCATCACGACCCCACCCCTGGAAACGGGAGACACGGAGCCGGCTCCGAGGGGATGAGCGAACCCGGCCCCGCGGAACTCAGCCCCGCAGCTCCGTGTAAGCGTCCTCGCTGCTGTCCTGGAGGAAGTGCCAGCAGCGGTCCGCCTCCTCCTTCTCGTCGATCGCGTCGGCCGCGCGGGCTAGGGCGGCGAGGCAGCGGAGGAAGCCCCGGTTGGGGCGGTGGGACCAGGGGATGGGGCCGTGGCCCTTCCAGCCGGCGCGGCGCAGCGCGTCGAGGCCGCGGTGGTAGCCGGTGCGGGCGTAGGCGTACGACTCGACCACGCGGCCGGCCTCGAAGGCCTCGTCCGCGAGCATCGCCCAGGCCAGGGAGAACGTGGGGTACTTCGCCACGACCTCGGCCGGGGCCAGGGCGTCCTCGTCCAGCAGGCGGTACGCCTCTTCGTTCTCGGGCAGGTGCGTCGGGTCCGGGCCGCCGAGCAGGTTCTTGTGCGTAGTCATGGTGGAAGTCTGCCACTAGGGGTTACCGCCCCCGCCTTGCCGTATCCCATGGGATTGCGGAGGATTCGGTCTGGGGACCGGGGCCCCCGTGCCGGCATCGGCAGGGGCGGACCGCTACCCGGAGTTCACCACAGGAGACAGCGATGTCCCATCAGGCTCACCCCCCTTCCCAGGCCGCCGAAGAGGCCGCTGAGCCCGAGACCCCGCATCTCGACTTCGCCGGTACGACGCCGTACGAGGACTACGTCCGGGCCGACGTGCTCACGCACCTCCAGCACACCCTCTCCGACGACCCCGGAGAGATGGTCTTCCTGGTGACGACCCAGGTCATGGAGCTGTGGTTCACGGTGATCACGCACGAGTGGGAGACCGCCGCGAAGGCGCTCCGCTCGGACGACGTGCCCACCGCGATCGCCGCGCTGAAGCGCTCCGTGCGCGAGCTGGACGCGCTGAACGCCTCCTGGCGCCCGCTGGCCCAGCTCACCCCGGCCCAGTTCAACTCGTACCGGTCCACCCTGGGGGAGGGCTCGGGATTCCAGTCGGCGATGTACCGCCGCATGGAGTTCCTGCTCGGCGACAAGTCCGCGTCGATGCTCGTCCCGCACCGCGGCACCCCCCGCACGTACGCCGAGCTGGAGAAGGCGCTGTGCGAGCCGAGCCTGTACGACGAGGCGGTACGCCTGCTCGCCCGCCGCGGCCACGCGATCCCCGCCGAGGTGCTGAACCGGGACGTCTCCCGGCGGTACGAGCCCGTCGACGCGGTCGAGGCCGCGTGGACGGCGGTGTACTCCGGTGACCCCGACTCCGACCTCGCCCGCCTCGGGGAGGCGTTGACGAACGTCGCCGAACTGGTGTGGCGATGGCGCAACGACCACCTGGTGGCGACCCGCCGCGCGATGGGCTCGAAGGCCGGCACCGGCGGCTCCGCCGGAGTGGCCTGGCTGGAGAAGCGGGCCCGCAAGAACGTGTTCCCCGAGCTGTGGACGGCGAGGTCCCATGTCTGACCGTACGGAACTGGCGCTGCGCGCCAAGGAGCTGGACGCGGCCGACGCGCTCGCCGGACTGCGTGACCGGTTCGTCCTCGACGAGGGCGTGTACCTGGACGGCAACTCGCTCGGCGCGCTCCCCGCCCACGTACCCGACCGGATGCGGGACGTACTGGCCCGCCAGTGGGGCGAGTTGCGCATCCGCTCCTGGGACGAGTCGGGCTGGTGGACCGCCCCGGAGCGGATCGGGGACCGCATCGCTCCGCTGATCGGCGCCGGTCCGGGCCAGGTCGTGGTGGGCGACTCGACAAGCGTCAACGTGTACAAGGCACTTGTGGCCGCCGTACGGATGGCGGGGGAGGGCCGCGACGAGATCCTGGTCGACGCGACGACCTTCCCCACGGACGGCTACATCGCCAACTCGGCCGCCCGTATGACCGGTTGCGAGCTGCGCGCGCTGGCCCCCGCCGAGATCCCCGCCGCCCTCGGCCCCCGCACGGCCGCCGTCCTGCTGAACCACGTCGACTACCGCACCGGCCGCCTGCACGACCTGCCCGCGCTGACGGCGGCCGTCCACGACGCCGGCGCGCTGGCCGTCTGGGACCTCTGCCACAGTGCGGGCGCGCTGCCGGTCGGGCTGGACGCGCACGGAGTGGACCTGGCGGTCGGCTGCACCTACAAGTACCTGAACGGCGGCCCTGGTTCGCCCGCGTACCTGTACGTCCGCGGCGACCTCCAGGACCGTTTCGACTCGCCTCTGCCGGGCTGGAACTCACACGCCGAACCCTTCGGGATGAACCCCGAGTACACCCCGGTGCCGGGCGCGCGGCGCGGGCGGGTCGGCACTCCGGACATCCTCTCCATGCTGGCGCTCGAAGCGGCGCTGGAGGTGTGGGACGGGGTCTCGGTGGACGCCGTACGGGCGAAGTCGCTGGCCCTGACCGACTTCTTCCTGGACTGCGTGACCGCGTACACCGAGCCCGGCCGCGTGGAGTGCGTGACCCCGCTGCGACACGAGGAGCGGGGCAGCCAGGTCGCGCTGCGCTGCGCGGACGCCGGTGACGTGATGAAGCGGCTGATCGACCGGGGCGTGGTGGGCGACTTCCGCCACCCGGACGTGCTGCGCTTCGGCTTCACCCCGCTGTACGTCGGGTTCGCGGACGCGGAGCGCGCCGCGCGGGTGCTCGCAGAGGTGCTGGCGTAGGCGCGGGAACGGGGCGCCGGGGGCTGTGCGGAGGGACGAACTCCGCGCAGCCCCCTTCTGCCTCACCCTGGGTGACATCCCCGTGTCCGCGCACGTCACGGGCCTGATACCGTCCCGGCCAACGGCCGAATCCCCACCGTGGCCCTGGTCCGCCAAAACCCTTACACAGCTGGAAGGTTGGAGCATGCCGGAGGACGCAAGCGCAGCCCGTGCCGCCGCCGAGGAGGAGTCGGCGTTCTCCCATCCGCCCGTCGACCCCGACGCGAGCGCCCCCTACGGGGACCACCCCGACCAGGTGATCGACTTCTACGCCCCGCGCACCGGTACGGCGTCCGCGCCGCTGGTCGTGCTCCTGCACGGCGGGGCGTGGCGGGCGCGGTACGACCGGCGGCACATCACGCCGTTCGCGGACTTCCTGGCGCGGCGGGGATTCGCCGTGGCGAACGTGGAGTACCGGCGCGGCGGGCCCGGCGTCCCGGCGCAGAACACGGGCGGCGAACCGGCTTCCGTGCCTCCGGCGGGCCGGTGGCCGGAGACCTTCGACGATGTCGCCGCCGCGCTGGACGCGCTGCCGGAGCTGGCCCGTGAGGCGCTGCCGGGCGCGGACGCCCGGCGCACGGTCCTCACCGGGCACTCGGCGGGCGGGCACCTCGCGCTGTGGGCGGCCGCGCGGCACGTTCTTCCCGCGAACTCGCCCTGGCGTACGGACCGGCCGGCGCCCCTGCGCGGGGTCGTCGCGCTGGCGCCGATCGCGGATCTGGGGCTGGCGGAGAAGCTGGAGGTCTGCGAGGGGGCGGTGGGCCAGCTCCTGGGCGGGCAGCACTTGTCCGCGGAGCGGGCCCCGCACGCGGACCCCGCACTGCTCCTCCCGACCGGCATCGCCACGACCCTGGTGCAGGGCCGTACCGACCGGGACGTCCCCTACGAGGTGGCGGAGTCCTTCGCGGACGCGGCGGCCAGGGCCGGGGAGGTCGTGGGGGTGACGCTGCTGGAGGACGTCGGTCACTTCCCGCTGATCGACCCGGCGGCGGACGCGGCCGCGGTGGTGGCGGAGGAGATCGCCCAACTCGCTTTCTAGCGTTACGCCTTGACCGGGTCCTCGCCGGGCCGCTTGACGAGGCGGTCGCCGACGGCCAGGGACTTCCAGAGCCGGCGGCCGATCCGTACCTTCGTGGACGCGCCGTCGTTCAGGCGGAGTTCGGCGAAGTGGTACATGTTCGCGCCGTCGAGCATGCCGCGCGACTTGTCGGTGACGACGCCTTCCCAGGCGTCGTCCTGTCCGGGTTTGCGGGATTTGAACATGGCACGAGTCTAGGAAGGCGGGGGTCCCCGGCGGCAGTGCCCGGGGGCATGTGCTGGGGATGACACATGTCATCTGTCCCGGTGGGGTCCGCACGCACTAGCGTCCCCCCATGGGCACCACCTTCGACCCCTGGTCACCGGAGTTCCTCGCCGACCCCTACCCGGCCTACGCCGAGCTGCGGGGGCGCGGGCGGGTGATCCGGTACGAGCCGACGGACCAGTGGCTGGTGCCGCACCACGCCGACGTGTCGGCGCTGCTGCGGGACAGGCGGCTGGGGCGGACGTACCAGCACCGGTTCACCCACGAGGAGTTCGGCCGTACCGCGCCGCCTCCCGAGCACGAGCCGTTCCACACGCTCAACGACCACGGCATGCTCGACCTGGAGCCGCCGGACCACACGCGCATCCGGCGCCTGGTCTCCAAGGCGTTCACCCCGCGCACGGTCGAGCGGCTGCGGGGGTACGTGCACGGGCTGGCGGACTCCCTGGTGGCCGGCCTGGTCGCGGCGGGCGGGGGTGATCTCCTCGCGGACGTGGCGGAGCCCCTCCCGGTCGCGGTGATCGCGGAACTCCTGGGCATCCCGGAGGGGGACCGGGGGCCACTGCGGCCCTGGTCGGCGGACATCTGCGGGATGTACGAGCTGAATCCGTCCCCGGAGGCGGCGGCGCGGGCGGTGCGGGCGTCGGTGGAGTTCTCGGAGTACCTGAGGGGCCTCATCGCGGCGCGCCGCGCGGCCCCCGGGGACGACCTGATCTCGGCCCTGATCGCGGCCCACGACGAGGGCGACCGGCTCACCGAGCAGGAGATGATCTCCACGGCGGTGCTGCTGCTGAACGCGGGCCACGAGGCGACGGTGAACGCCACGACGAACGGCTGGCTGGCGCTGTTCGAGCACCCGGATCAACTGGCGGCGCTCAGAGCCGACTTGCAGCTGATCCCTACGGCGGTGGAGGAGTTGCTCCGCTACGACACCCCGCTCCAGCTCTTCGAACGCTGGGTCTTGGACGACATCGAACTCGGCGGCACGACCATCCCCCGGGGCGTCGAACTCGCCCTCCTCTTCGGCTCGGCCAACCACGACGAGGCCGTCTTCGACGCCCCGACGACCCTGGACCTGACCCGGAGGGACAACCCGCACATCTCCTTCAGCGCGGGCACCCACTACTGCATCGGCGCCCCCCTGGCCCGCCTGGAGCTGGGGGCGTCCATGAGAGCGCTGCTGACCCTGACCCCCACCCTGACCCTGGCCGCCGAGCCGGCCCGCAAGCCGGGCTTCGTGATGCGGGGGCTGGAGGAACTGAGGGTGACCGTCGTCTGAGGCATGCCGGAGAGTCAGAGGTCGTTGAAGGGCTCGGGGTAGGCGAAGGCGCCGCGTAGCGCCGGTTGGTACGCGGTCAGGGTGCGGACCTGGAAGTACTCGCCCCAGCCGGGATCGGGAGGGGTGATGCCGTACCGCGTGCTCGCCCGGAAGCCGAAGCGGTTGTAGTAGGCGGGGTTGCCGAGCAGGGCGACGAGGGGTTCGCCGGTCGCGTCCGCGGCGCCCAGTACGGAATGGACGAGCGCCAGGCCGACGCCACGGCGTTGGTGCGCCGGGTGCACGCTGAGCGGGCCGAGCGCGAGGACCGGGTGGGTTCCGACGTGCCCACGGGTGCAGACGACGTGCCCGACGATCTCCCCCTGCTCACCGGTCGCGACCATCGACAGCTCCGGAAGCCACGCCTCGCAGGTCCGCAGCCGGTCGAGGAGGCCGGCCTCCACGGGGTCCGGCGTATCCGGCTTGGCGAACGCGGCGGCGGTGACCGCGCGTACGGCGGGTTCGTCGGCGGGGGCTTCTCGTCGGATCAGCATCCGCCCAGTCTCGGTGGCTGAACAGCGGCACGGCAAAGGCTTTTGCCCGGCCGAGCGGCCGCCGAAGTTTCACCCTCAGGTGGAAGGTGCCAGGTTGACGTCGATGTTTCCGCCGCCCGTTCGGATGGTCACGTGGTGCGGGGAGGACGGGTCGGTCGGGACCGAGACCGTGTTGCGGCCGCCGCTCGTGGTGGCGTCGACGGCGTAGGGGGTGCGGGGGAGGGTGACCGTGACGTTGCCGCCGCCCGTCTCCGCGGTCAGGGCGGACGGGGGCTTCTTCAGGGACGCCTCGATGTTTCCGCCGTCCGTCCGGGCCGAGAGGGTCTTGGGGGCGGTGTCCGTCACGCGTACGTTTCCGCCGCCCGTCCGTGCCGTCATCGCGCCGTCGACCTCGCGGACGGTGATGTTGCCGCCCTCCGTGTCCAGGGTCAGGGTCGTGCCGGGGGGAACGGAGACGGTGTAGTTCACGCCGCAGTCGTCGCAGCGGGGGGCGGTGAGGGTGAGTCGGCCGTTGCTCACGGAGTGCTCGGTACGGGGCTTGTCACCGGCGTACCGGATCTTCTCCGTGACCTGCGCGCCGGTGCCCTCACCGGGCACGACGTCGATGTTCCCGCCGTTGGTCGTCACGCTCAGCGCGGTCACCTTCGCGTCGATCCCGTACTGGGCCGTCGCCGACTTGTCCTGCACGGCACACCCACCGAGCGCGACCCCCGCCACGACCGTCCCGGCCACCCACAGCTTCGCCTTCATACGTCCCCCTGAATTCCGCCGCCCCCTCCAGAGGTATCAGCCGACGCCCACCACCGAGGCACAACGGCGTGATCCGGCCACCCGAAATGACGGAAAC
>NZ_MUNH01000770.1:0-695 GCF_002154615.1 Streptomyces recifensis | reverse complement strand
GCTCATCGGGGGTGCGGTGGCCGCGGCGGGGGCGGTGGCGCTGGCGCACGACGAGCTGGCCCGGCTGTACTGGCGGCTGCCGGGAGTGGAGCGGCAGCGGGTGCCGGGCGCGGTGGACTTCGCGGGCGCCCGCTGGGTGGCGGCCTCCCCGGCCAACTACCGGCACGCGGACCGCCCGGACGACTACCCGGTGGACCGGGTGGTCGTCCATGTCACGCAGGGCGGGTACGCGTCGGCGGTGAAGGTCTTCCAGGACCCGGCGCACCGGGCGGCCGCGCACTACATCGTGCGCGCGGACGGCGGCGTCACCCAGCTCATCCGGGAGCTGGACGTGGCCTTCCACGCGGGCAACCGCTCCTTCAACGAGCGCAGTGTCGGCATCGAGCACGTCGGCTTCGTGGACGACCCGAAGTCCTTCACGGCCGCGATGTACGCCTCCTCGGCCCGCCTCACGGCCGCCATATGCGCGCGGTACGGCATGCCGGTGGACCGGGAGCACGTCATCGGCCACGTCGAGGTGCCGGGCACGGACCACACGGATCCCGGCCCGCACTGGGACTGGGACCGGTACATACGTCTGGCGCGGAGCGCGCGCACGGCGCTGGGGAGGACCTCGGCCTAGACGAGTCCCGCAGCGCGGGCGCGTTCCACGGCGGGGCCGATGGCCTTGGCCACGGCGTCCACGTCGTCCTGGG
>NZ_MUNH01000769.1:0-3206 GCF_002154615.1 Streptomyces recifensis | reverse complement strand
GGATACGGTGGTGGGACCATGAGCGCTTCGCAGATCGTCGCTTCGCGGACCGGTGAGGTCCCCACTCTTCTCGTCAAGGTGTTCGGGAAGGACCGGCCCGGCATCACGGCCGGGCTGTTCGACACCCTGGCCGCCTTCCAGGTCGACGTGGTCGACATCGAGCAGGTCGTGACGCGGGGCCGGCTGGTGCTGTGCGCGCTGGTCACGCAGCCCGCGGAGGGGCTGGAGGGCGACCTCCGGTCGACGGTCCACAGCTGGGCCGAGTCGATGAAGATGCAGGCCGAAATCATCTCCGGCCATGGCGACAACCGCCCGCGCGGTGTCGGCCGCTCCCTGGTGACGGTGCTCGGGCACCCCCTGACCGCCGAGTCGACGGCGGCCATAGCGGCGCGGATCGCCCAGGCCGGCGGCAACATCGACCGCATCTTCCGGCTCGCCAAGTACCCGGTGACGGCCGTGGAGTTCGCGGTGTCCGGCGTGGCGACGGAACCCCTGCGCAGCGCGCTGGCCGCGAGCGCCTCCGCACTCGGTGTCGACATCGCCGTGGTCTCGGCGGGCCTGCACCGGCGGGCGCAGCGGCTCGTGGTGATGGACGTGGACTCGACCCTGATCCAGGACGAGGTCATCGAGCTGTTCGCCGCGCACGCCGGCTGCGAGGCCGAGGTCGCCGCGGTGACCGAGGCGGCGATGCGCGGGGAGCTGGACTTCGAGCAGTCGCTGCACGCGCGGGTGGCCCTGCTGAAGGGGCTGGACGCCTCCGTGGTGGACAAGGTCCGCGAGGAGGTCAGGCTGACGCCGGGCGCGCGGACGCTGATCCGTACGCTGAAGCGGCTCGGTTATCAGGTCGGGGTGGTGTCCGGTGGCTTCACGCAGGTCACGGACGCGCTCCAGGACCGGCTGGGCCTGGACTTCGCGCACGCCAACACGCTGGAGATCGCGGACGGGAAGCTGACCGGCCGGGTAACCGGTGAGGTCGTGGACCGGGCGGGCAAGGCGCGGCTGCTGCGCCGGTTCGCCGCCGAGGCGGGGGTGCCGCTGTCACAGACGGTGGCGATCGGTGACGGCGCCAATGACCTGGACATGTTGAACGCGGCCGGCCTGGGCGTGGCCTTCAACGCCAAGCCGGTGGTCCGGGAGGCCGCGCACACGGCGGTGAACTTCCCCTTCCTGGACACCGTGCTCTATCTGCTGGGCGTCAGCCGGGAAGAGGTCGAGGCGGCGCAGACGCACGACGAGGAGTGACCCGGATACGCAGGGGGCCCGGAACCGCCTCGGTTCCGGGCCCCCGCGCGTGTCCGCACAGGTCACTCCGAGGGCGCCCAGTAGTCCACCAGCGTCGCCTTGCCCGGCTCCAGGTCCTTCCAGTCGCCGTCGAAGGTCAGCACGGCGAAGGCGGAGGTGGGGAAGCCACGGCGGTTCATCCGCTCGCCTGCGTCGCCCTCCGCGGTTCCGGCCAGGATCTCGACCAGGTTCTGCACGCCGGGATTGTGGCCGATGAGGATCGCGTTGCGCACGTCGTCCGGGGTCTCGTTCAGCACGGCGATCAGCTCGCCGGGCGAGGCGTTGTAGACCCGGTCCTCATAGACCGTTTTCGGCCGGTGGTCCAGCTCGGGCACGGCGAGTTTCCATGTCTCGCGGGTGCGTACCGCGGTGGAGCAGACGGCCAGATCGAAGGAGATTCCGGTGTCGGCGAGCCTGCTGCCGGCGACGGGGGCGTCCGTGCGGCCCCGGTCGGCGAGGGGGCGCTCATGGTCGGAAACCTCGGGCCAGTCGGCTTTCGCATGGCGGAAGAGGACGATCCTGCGGGGTTCAGCAACGCTCATGTCACCCAGCTTCGCATGAAACAGGCCACCTGGCGCAGGGAGTTGACATGCGGATTCACCGGTGCGCGGCGGCCGGTCCTCCGTGCTCGACGAGCTGCCGGGCGCGCTCGAGCATGTGCGCGAGCGCGGGGTCGCCGCTCGCCGCGTGCGCGTCGGAGGGGTTCATGAGGAGCAGCAGCAGCGCGACGAACGCGAGTACCGGCAGGGCCAGCGCCCACCAGGGCAGCCGGGCACCGGCACCGGCGGGGTGGGGCCGGGTGTGGGCGGGTACCGGCATGATCGCCTCCGTCGCTCGTCGGACCGTACGGGAATCCCTCTCCCGTACCCCTCGAAGCTACGCGGTCACCGGGCGTCAACCCATCCGGGCTTCCACCCACTTGACCCTGATCCCCGCCCCCTAGGGGATGGTGGGGAAAACCCCCGCCACTCCGCCCCGGGGCGGATGCGATCAGGAGGGGGCGAGCAGCATCGCGACGATGCCGATGGCGATGAAGATGGCGAAGAACGAGCCGAAGACGATCAGCATCTTCTTCTGGCCGTTCTGGGGGTTCGGATCGAGCACAGGCTGCATGCGGCCAGTGTCCCACCCTCCCCGGGGCCGGAGGCCGCCGCCCCCGGGTTCAGTGCGCCTCGTCCTCCACGATCCGGTCGCGGCCGGCGAGGAACCCGACCGCCATCTGCGGCAGCATCAGCGCCGCCATGAGCGCGATCGGCACGCCCCAGCCTCCGCTGCGCTGGTAGAGCACGCCGACCAGCAGCGGGCCGGGGATGGAGAGCAGGTACCCGGTGCTCTGGGCGAAGGCGGACAGCTGGGCCACGCCCGGACCGGTGCGGGCCCGCATGCCGACCATGGTGAGCGCGAGCGGGAAGGCGCAGTTGGCCACGCCCAACAGCACCGCCCAGGCCCAGGCCCCGGCGGCGGGCGCGAGGTACAGCCCGGCGTAGCCGGCGAGGCCGCAGGCGCCGAGGACCAGCACGATGGGCCCCTGGTGGGGCAGCCGGCTCGCCACGCGCGGGATGACGAAGGCCAGCGGGACGCCCATCACCATGGTGACCGCGAGCAGCACGCCCGCCGTGCCGGCCGGGACCCCGGCGTCGCGGAAGATCTGCGGCATCCAGCCCATGGTGATGTAGGCGGCGGTGGCCTGGAGGCCGAAGAAGACGGCGAGCGCCCAGGCGGTGCGGCTGCGGGCGATGCGCAGCCGGGGGCCCGCCTCCGCGCCCGGCACCGGCACCGGCGCGGGCACCCGCTCGCGGACCAGCGGCAGCCAGGGCAGCACGGCGATGCCCGCGAGGACCGCCCACACGGCGAGCCCGGACTGCCAGCGCCCGCCGAGGGCGCCGGTCATCGGCACGGTGACGGCGGCGGCGACGGCGGTGCCG
>NZ_MUNH01000768.1:0-982 GCF_002154615.1 Streptomyces recifensis | reverse complement strand
GCCCCCGGCTTGTGGCCCCGGCCCCCGGCCTGTGGCCCCGGTCCCGGCCTGTGGCCTGGGCCTGGGCCTGTGGCCCGGCTGTTTCGCCGCGCTGGGTGACATTCCGGCGTCCCGGGTTTCCTGTGACAAGAGGGTCACCCAGGACATGCGCCACACCCAGGCCGCTGTGGGGGAGGGGGCCCGTCTGGCTGTCCCTCACTCGGGCGGGACCTTCTGGGTTTTTGGCCCCCGGCGTGCGCGGTCGGCAGCCGCGTCCGGTCCCTGGGAAAGGCGCCGCGCTCCGGGCGCCGTGTCCTTGTCCGGGTAGGCGCCGTGTCCTGTTTTGGCAGAGGAGCCGTGTCCTTGCTGCCGCACCCGCCGGCCGGACACCCAAGGTCCCGGCGTGGGTGTTCAACTGTGCCTGTCCGCAGTTGAGCCCCCGGACCCTTTTGGCCGGGCCCGTCGGAAAAGAGCTGCGTCCCGCCGGGGGAAAGGGAACTGCGTGCCGTAAAAGGGTGGAGGACGCGCCCCGGTCATCTCTGCCTGGCAGGGTGACCCGGGTGGGGGAGGGCTGCTGTGTGCATTGCACTCGCCCGCGCTTTCCCTCTTCCTTCTTCTTTGGTCGCGCCCGCGCCCCGAGGGCGGTGTCCTGCATTTCGTATAGGGGGAGTAGTGGTGTCCCGTTGCCGTAGGGCCCGCCCGGTTGCAGAGCCGCTCCCTGCCGCTGTCACTGCCGTTCACCCGAAAACTGCGGCCCCCGGCGGGTCTGGTCCGGTGTGTTCAACTGCGCCCGCCCGCAGTTGAGCACCCTTTCCCCGGCGGCCGCGCCTGCGTGAAAGGCCGACGGCCGGTCGCCGTAAAAAAAGAGGGCCGGGCCCCCCGCGCCCAGGAGGGAACTGTCTGCCACCGCGGAAAGATCCGCCCTCTTGCCGCCCGGGGGAGGAAGCCGTGCCCCGATACTCCGCCCCTTTGCCGCCCGGTGGGGGAGCTGTGCCCCGATACC
>NZ_MUNH01000767.1:0-7326 GCF_002154615.1 Streptomyces recifensis | reverse complement strand
GCCGCCGAGGTGCGCGCGGCGGGAGCGCGGGCGAAGGTCGTCGGCCACAGCATGAACGAGCTGAAGTCGGCCACCGCCGCGCTGCGCTCCGCCCCGCGTGTGCCGGGCACCGCCTGGGCGGTGGACTACCGCACCAACCGGATCGTGGTGAGCGGGGACAGCACGGTGTCGTCCGGCGACTGGACGAAGATGACTCACGTCGCCTCGCGCATCGGTGACTTCGTGACGATGCAGCGGACCGGGGGCAGGTTCACGACCCGGCTCAACGGCGCCCAGCCGATCCTCTCGACCGGCGGCCGCTGCTCGGCCGGGTTCAACGTGACCGACGGACAACGGGACTTCATCCTCACCGCCGGGCACTGCGGGCCGACCGGCTCCATCTGGTTCGCGGACGGCCAGGGCACCCGGCAGCTCGGCGCGACGGTCAACAGCAGCTTCCCCGGCGGCGACTTCTCCCTCGTCCAGTACGACACCGACAAGGCCGGTCAGGGCGCCGACGTGGTCGCCGTCGGCGGCGGCAAGGGCGTCCGCATCACCGGCGCGGGCGACGCGGCCGTGGGCCAGCGGGTGTTCCGCAGCGGCAGCACCAGCGGGCTGCACGACGGCCAGGTGACCGCGCTCAACGCGACCGTGAACTACCCCGAGGGCACCGTCACCGGCCTGATCGAGACCGATGTCTGCGCCGAACCCGGCGACAGCGGCGGCCCGATGTTCTCCGAGGGTGTCGCCCTCGGCGTCACCTCGGGCGGCAACGGCGACTGCACCACCGGCGGCACGACCTTCTTCCAGCCCGTGACCAAGGCGCTCACCGCGCTGAACGTGAAGCTGATCACCGCCACGCCTCCCCCCGGCGCGCAGAGCGCCGCCCCCACCCCCGCGACGGAGACGGGGCAGACCGGGATGACGCCGAGCACGGCCCGTCCCGGCTCCTCGGCGCCAGTGACCGGCGTGGACGGACAGACGCTGCTGGCCCGCCTGACCGACACCCGTAACGTCGGCCCCGGACTGCTCGTGATCGCGGGCAGTGTGATCGCGCTGGTCGCCACCCGGTACATCCGGGCCGAGCAGGACCGCAAGGCGTACCAGCGGTACTACTCGGCGACCTGGGGCTGACCCGGGGCCGAGGCAGGGCCGGCCGAGGAGGCGGGCACGGCAAACGAGGGCACCCGGTCACGGGTGCCCTCTGGGCAGTTCGACGGTGGCTCTGCGGGGTCCGGTCAGACCGGGCGGCGCGGTGTCGGGGCCGCGGCGGCCCACTCCATCACGAGGCGCTGGTACTCCGCGCGCTGCTCGCTGGTCAGGATGCCGCCCGACCGGCGCCACAGGGCCCGGATCTCCTCGTTGACCTCCGCGGCCGAGCGCCCGCAGGAGGCTTCAGCAGTGGTGGACATGGTGTGAAGCATATGCCGGTCCCCGTGAAGGCGCCGTGAATAAGTACGTGCGAATCGGTCATTTCGGACCGTGTTGCTCATCACGTCAAGAAGCCGTGCGGAAGGGCGAGTTCGGTTCGGCCCGCCCGTCCGCGCGCGGGCCGGGCTCAGGTGCCGGGCTTGCGGCCGTAGACGAAGACGTCGTCGCCGTTCTTCAGCAGCGACCAGTACTTCTTCGCGTCCTTCGTGGTCATGTTCACGCAGCCGTGGGAGCCCGGCGGGTTCCACATGCTGAGACCGACGGAGTGGAACGCCTGGCCGCCGTCGAAGAACTGGCTGTAGGGCATCGGCACGTCGTAGAGGTTGGAGACGTGGTCGATGTCACGCCAGTAGATCTTCTTCAGGCCGGTGCGGGTCTCGTACTTGTCGCGGCCGGTGCGCACCGGGACGGGCCCGTAGACCAGCTTCTTGCCGTCCTGGACCCAGCTGAGCTGAAGGGTGAGGTTCACGCAGGCGATGCGCCCCTTGTTCACCGGACACTTGCCGTCCTTGTTGGGGTTCTTCCCCACGGCCTTCTGCCGGTTCATGAGGTCCATCACACCCCAGGTGACGGGTCCCGCGTAGCCGATGTTGGGGGTGATGCCGTGCTTGTTCTGGAAGCTGCGGATGGCCGAGCAGTCCCCCGAGGACTGCTTGCCGTCCACCGTGCGGCCGAGGAACCGCTCGACCTGCTTCTGATACGGGCCCGCCTTGGTGGTGCAGCTCGCGGCCTGGGCCGGAGTGGCGGTGACGGCGATGGTGAGCGGCGCGACCAGCGCGCCGACCCCGAGTGCGACGGCTCCCCGTCTGCGTATGTCGCCCATGGTCGGCCCCATCCCTTCTCCCCTGCGGGTCCCAGGGACATCCCCCGGGGTGCGCGGCCCCGGTGGTTCCTGGGGCTTCGGCCTACTAGACCGGCTCCTCGGCCGGAAGGTTGTGTTTCCGGCATGCTGTGACGAAACGGTGAACTTTATCCCGGCCCGCCGCGGCTGCCGTCCATCGCGGTACGGAACCCGGTGTGCACGGAGGTGAGGCCGCCGTCGACGACGAGGGTGGTGCCGGTGATCCAGGCGGCGTCGCGGGACGCGAGGAAGGCGACGGCCGCCGCGATGTCCTCGGGCTCGCCGACCCGGCCGAGGGGATAGCAGTCGCGTACCGCGTCCAGGTCGTCGTCGCGGCCCTCCCAGGCGGAGGTGCGCACCGTGCCCGGCGCGACCAGGTTGACCCGGACCCCGCGGGCGGCCGAGCGGCCGGCGAGGGTGCGGGTGAGGGAGCCGAGGCCGGCCTTGGCGGCGCTGTAGGCGTGGTTGCCGAAGTCCATCAGGCCGTTGACCGAGCCGATGCTCACGATGGCGCCCCGTCCGGAGGCGGCGAGGTGGGGCAGCGCGGCCTGGCAGCAGCGGCGGACGCCGCCCAGGGTGATGTCGAGGTCACGGGCCCAGGACTCGTCCGGGTCGTCCTCGAACTTCTCGCCCGCGTCCGGTGAGCAGTGGGCGGCGCAGTTCACCAGCACGTCGAGCGAGCCGAAGGCGTCGACCGCGTGGGCCACCGCCGCCTCCACCGAGGCCCGGTCGGCCACGTCGCACACCAACGCCTCGGCAATGAGCCCCTGTTGGCGCAGCGAGTCGGCGGTCTGCTCGGCCTCGGGCGCGTCCTGATCGGTGATCAGGACCCGGGCGCCCTCCTGGGCGAGGCGCCGGGCGACGGCCGCGCCGATGCCCCGGCCCGCGCCCGTGACGAGGGCCGCGTGGCCCGTGAAGCGGTGGGTGAGATCGGTCATGGGCCGACGGTAGAGCAGCGGGGACCGCCGCGACAGAGGCTGTTCGGTCGCGGCGGTCCCCGCTTCAGGCGGTGCGGATCAGTGACCCCGCTCGATCCACTCCTGGAGGTGGCCCGACTCCTCGCCGATCGTCGTGGGGTCGCCGTGGCCGGTGAGCACCTTGGTCTCCGGGGGGAGGGTGAGCAGCCGGTCCCGGATCGAGTCGATGATCGTCGGGAAGTGCGAGTACGACCGGCCGGTGGCGCCGGGGCCGCCCTGGAAGAGGGTGTCACCGCTGAACACCGCCCCCAGACCCGGGTCGTAGAGGCAGACGGCGCCGGGGGCGTGACCGGGCGTGTGCAGCACGGTCAGGTCGGCTCCGGCGGTCTCCAGCACCTGGCCGTCGACCAGGTGCTCGTCGGGCTCGCGCTCGGGGTGGGTGAGCCGCCAGAGCGGCAGGTCGTCCGGGTGGAGCCAGATGGGGGCGCCGGTGCGCTCGGCGAGGGCGGGGGCCGCGTTCACATGGTCGTTGTGCGCGTGGGTGCACACGATCGCGGTGAGCCGGCGGTCGCCCACGGCCTCGAGGATGGCCTCGGCGTCGTGCGCAGGGTCGATGACGACGGCCTCGTGGTCGTCGCCGACGATCCACACGTTGTTGTCGACGTCCCAGCTCCCCCCGTCGAGGGTGAACTGGCCGGAGGTGACGAGGCGTTCGATACGGGCGGCCATCAGAACTCCACCACCGAGCGCAGCACGTCGCCGTGCTGCATGCGCTCGAACGCCTGCTCCACCTGGTCCAGCTGGATGGTCTCGGTGACAAACGCGTCCAGCGGCAGGCGCCCCTGGAGGTGCAGGTCGATCAGCATCGGGAAGTCCCGCGAGGGCAGACAGTCCCCGTACCAGGAGGACTTGAGGGAGCCGCCGCGGCCGAACACGTCCAGCAGGGGCAGTTCGAGCTTCATCTCCGGGGTGGGCACGCCGACCAGGACGACGGTGCCGGCCAGGTCGCGGGCGTAGAACGCCTGCCGGTAGGTCTCCGGGCGGCCGACGGCGTCGATCACCACGTCGGCGCCGAAGCCGCCGGTGATCTCACGGATCGCCTCGACCGGGTCGGTCTCCTTGGAGTTGACCGTGTGGGTGGCACCCAGTGTGCGGGCCATCTGCAGCTTGCGGTCGTTGACGTCGACGGCGATGATCTTGACGGCCCCGGCCAGCGCGGACCCGGCGATGGCCGCGTCCCCGACGCCGCCGCAGCCGATGACGGCGACGGAGTCGCCCCGGCCGACGTTGCCGGTGTTGATGGCGGCGCCGATGCCCGCCATGACACCGCAGCCGAGCAGTCCGGCGACGGCCGGGGAGACCCTGGGGTCGACCTTGGTGCACTGGCCGGCCGCGACGAGCGTCTTCTCGGCGAAGGCGCCGATGCCGAGGGCCGGAGTGAGCTCCTGGCCGGTGGAGGCGAGGGACATCTTCTGCTTCGCGTTGTGGGTGTTGAAGCAGTACCAGGGACGGCCACGCAGACAGGCCCGGCAATGGCCGCACACCGCACGCCAGTTCAGGATCACGAAGTCACCGGGCGCGACGTCGGTGACGCCCTCCCCCACCGACTCCACGACACCGGCGGCCTCGTGGCCGAGCAGGAAGGGGTAGTCGTCGGAGATGCCGCCCTGCTTGTAGTGCAGATCGGTGTGGCAGACCCCGCACGCCTGGATGTCCACGACGGCCTCGCCGGGGCCCGGATCGGGGATCACGATCGTCTCGATCCGTACCGGCTCGTCCTTCCCCGGTGCGACGACGCCGCGTACTTCCTGCGCCATGGTCAGGCCCCTTTCCGTCGGTGTTCCCATCGCCTTGACCCTACGCCACCGGGGGCCCGCAGGAAGGCCCCGTGAGGGCGTGGACCAGCGGGTTTCCCGGCACGAGCCGAGGGCCGCCCGGTCATGGACGGCCCTCACGGGTACGGCTGTTCGGATCCGGCGCATGGCGTCGCCCGGCAGACGTGAAGGGTCGGACAGGCCTAGAGACCGGGGAGCAGTCCGGTGACGGGGGCGGCGAGGTCGGTGAGCTGGTGCAGTTCGTTCAGCCGGTTCAGCTCGCTCACCTGGTTCAGGCCACGCAGCTGCTCGCCGACGCGGGGGACCTGGCTCTGGGCCTGGGGCGGGAGTTCGCTGAGGGCGACGTCGTCCAGCACGGTCATCGGGTTGAGCTGCCCGTTGGCCGGTGCGCTCGCGTCGGCCGCGTTCGCCAGAGGTGCGGCAAGGCCCGTGACACCGACGGCCAGACCGACGGCGGCGACGATGCGTCGTGTTGAGATCATGCCTGGAGCAACGTCCTTACCCCCGTGCCGGACACGGGCGGTGGCCGGAGCTCACCCGACAGGCGGACCCCGTTCGCTTGCGTTTGCCGTCGTCGCCGGGGCGGAGGAGTCTCGGATGTGGGCCCCCGCGGTCCGCCGCCCGCCGGGCCGCGGGCGTACGAAGGAGGTCACCATGGGCAGCAAGAGGGATTCCGCCTTCACCACGGAGGCACTGCGCGAGGCCATCGAAGCGGACTCCGGAGACGGCCTGCTCGCACTGTACGAGGACGACGCGGAGATCCGCGTCATCGACCAGGCCGACCAGCCGAGCCACCCCAAGGTGCTGCGCGGCCGGGGCGAGATCGAGGAGATGCTCGCCGACATCTACAGCCGCGAGATGATCCACCGGCTCGACCAGTGCGTCATCGACGGCGACCACGCGGCGTTCACCGAGTCGTGCCAGTACGCCAACGGCAACAAGGTCTACGCCGAGTCGATGCTCACGCTGCGCGACGGCCGGATCTCGGACCAGATCCTCATCCAGGCATGGGACGAGTAGGCGCCAGGTTCACGCGGGTCCAGGTCACCTCCCGGCTGACCTGGACCTTCTCGGCCCGGCTGCCGCACCGGCGCCGGCGCCGGCACGGCTGAGCGGGTCAGGGGGTGAGGACCATCCGGAAGCGGGCCTTGCCCGAGAGCATCTTCTGGAAGGCGGAGTCGACATCGTCCAGCGGCACGGTCTCGGTCATCGGACGGATGCCGTGCAGGACGCTGAACTCCATGGTGTCCTGCACGTCCTGGGAGGTGCCGGAGGGGTGGCCCTTGACCTCACGGCCGGCCAGGAGCAGCTGGACCGGGCTGATGTCGATCGGCTCCATGGCGGCGCCGATGACGACGAGCTGGCCGCGCGGGGCGAGGCCGTCCACGGTGGCCGACATGGCGTCGGAGTTCCCGGCGGTGGCCAGCACCACCTTGGCACCGCCCAGCGCCTGAAGCGCCTCGGCGACCGCGGTCCCGGAGGTGCTGTCGATGTAGTGGTGGGCGCCCAGTTCCCGCGCGAAGTCCTCCTTCCCGGCGCCGCGCGCGATGGCGACGGTCTCGAACCCCATCGCGGCCGCGTACTGCACTCCGAGGTGCCCCAGCCCGCCGACCCCGAGAACCGCGACCAGGTCTCCACCGGGCCGGGCGTCGGTGCGCCGCAGGGCGTTGAAGGTGGTGACGCCCGCGCAGGCCATGGGCCCCGCGTCGACGGCGTCCAGTCCCTCGGGGATGCGGGCGAGCGCGTCGACGGGCACGATCACCTGCTCGGCGAAGCCGCCGTCGTAGGCCCAGCCGGGCACCTGGAGGCGGACGCAGGTGATGAAGTCGCCCTCGCGGCACGGCTTGCACCAGCCGCAGCTCCCGCCGAACCAGCCGACCGCGACCCGGTCCCCGGCCTTCCAGTCCCGTTCCGCCGTTCCCTCCCCCAGCTCGGCGATCCGCCCGGCGATCTCGTGCCCGGCGACCTCGGGGAAGGAGATGCCGGGCAGCCCGCCCTCGACGAACATGGCGTCGCTGTGGCAGATCCCGCACGCCTCCACGGCGATCCGCACGTGGCCGGGGCCCGGCTGCCGCACCTCCCGTTCGACCAGCTCGAAGCCGCCGCCGGGTTCCGTCACCTGCGCCACTCGATAGGTACTCATACGCCTCTCCGGAGAAACGTCGCGAAGGCCCGCGCGGGCCCTCGCTCCAGCAGACCAGCAGTACCCCGATCCCGCGCGTCGACGCGGGGAGCCAGGGCTACGGGAGGGTGTGCGTGGTGACGTCGGTCAGGGCGCCGTCCGCCACGGACATGACCGCCACCGTGGCGGACGGCGCCCTGA
>NZ_MUNH01000766.1:0-2775 GCF_002154615.1 Streptomyces recifensis | reverse complement strand
CACCGTGCGCACGGTGACGCCGGACCGCGCGGCCAGCTCGTCGATGGTGAGGGTGGGGTCCTCGGCCTCGGTCGTCATCGCAGCAGTATCGCTGTCGCAGCAGGAGTGTGAAACCCGCGAAGGTCGTGTGAGAAGTGCCGCTCTGTGACGTGGACCACCGCATATCGGGTGATCCCTCTGGGAAGCTGCTGCCTTGGTCTGTACCGCGACACGATCGTGCGGGCGGGCCGCCCTGTAAGGAACCGGCCCCTCGTGGTCCGGGAGTACCAGAGAGTGGAACGACCCGTGAGCAAGGACGCCGTCGACTCGGCCCCGGCCGCTGCCACCACGCAAGCGGCCCAGACGCCCGCGGACGCGGGCGACGCCGGTTACAGCAAGGACCTCAAGGCCCGCCACGTCAACATGATCGCCATCGGCGGCGCCATCGGCACCGGCCTGTTCCTCGGAGCGGGCGGCCGCCTGCACAACGCGGGCCCCGCGCTCGCCCTGGCCTACCTGGTCTGCGGAGTCTTCGCCTTCTTCGTGGTCCGGGCGCTGGGCGAGCTCGTCCTGTACCGCCCCTCCTCCGGGTCCTTCGTGTCGTACGCGCGCGAGTTCCTCGGCGAGAAGGGCGCCTATGTCGCCGGCTGGATGTACTTCCTGAACTGGTCGACCACCGGTATCGCCGACATCACCGCGATCGCGCTCTACACGCACTACTGGAGCATGTTCACGTCCATACCGCAGTGGGTGCTGGCACTCGTCGCGCTGGCCGTGGTGCTCGCCGTGAACCTGATCTCGGTGAAGATCTTCGGCGAGATGGAGTTCTGGTTCGCGATCATCAAGGTCGCCACCCTGGTGGGCTTCATGCTCATCGGCATCTTCCTGCTGGCCACCCAGCACGACGTGGGCGGCCACCAGCCCGGCGTCAGCCTCATCACCGACCACGGCGGGATCTTCCCGCACGGCATGATGCCCGTCGTCCTCGTGATGCAGGGCGTGATCTTCGCGTACGCCGCGCTCGAGCTGGTCGGCGTCGCCGCCGGTGAGACCGCCGAGCCCGAGAAGGTCGTCCCGCGCGCGGTGAACTCGATCATGTGGCGCGTCGGCGTGTTCTACGTCGGCTCCGTCGTGCTGCTCGCCCTGCTGCTGCCCGGCTCGGTGTACTCCGCCGACCAGAGTCCGTTCGTGACCGTCCTGTCCAAGGTCGGCATCCCGGCGGCCGGCGACGTGATGAACCTGGTGGTGCTCACCGCCGCCATGTCCTCGCTGAACTCCGGCCTGTACTCCACCGGCCGCATCCTGCGCTCCATGGCCACGGCCGGCTCCGCGCCGAAGTTCACCGCCCGGATGAACCGCAGCCAGGTCCCCTACGGCGGCATCCTGCTGACCTGCGCGGTCTGCGTGCTGGGCGTCGGCCTGAACTACCTCGTGCCCAGCCAGGCGTTCGAGATCGTGCTGAACGTGGCCTCCCTCGGCATCATCAGCACCTGGGTGATCATCATGGTCTGCCACATGATCTTCGTCCGCCGTGCCCGCGCGGGCCTGGTCACGCGGCCGCGCTTCCAGCTCAAGTTCAGCCCGGTCACCGAGATCGTCACCATCGCCTTCCTGCTGGCCTGTCTCGGCATGATGTGGAACGACCCCGAGGTGGGCCGCCGCACCCTGTACCTGATCCCGCTCATCGCGGTCCTGCTGGTCGCCGGCTGGTTCGGCGTCCGCCGCCGCGTCACCGCGAACACCGAGCGGGAGCTGACCGACCTCACGAAGTAGCAGGTCACGGCCACGGTCGAGAACGGCCCGGAACCCGGTGAAGCCCCCTGGTCCTGGGCCGTTTTCGCTGCCCAGGCGCTGGCCGGAGCCGGAGGCGGCCTACCGCGCCTGGTAACGGGGCGCTCGTCGAGGTCGGCCCGCTCCTGTGGGTGGCCGCCGGCTCGCCGGCCACGTGATCGAACTCGGTGCCTCCGTGCACATGCCGCGCATAGGCTGTGGGCCGGCGGGCGGCGAGTGGCCGCTCGTGGAGCCGCTCGTCGCCGGGCGGCTGGCGGGACGGGGCATCCCCGTCACCGTGTACGACCACGGGGAGGGCGCATGACGGACGTGCTGGTGCTGGGCGGTGCCGGAGTGGACACCATCGTCCGCGTACCCGAGCTGCCGCTGCCCTTCGCCGACAGCTATCCCGTCGACACCGGGGTGCACACCCGCGCCGGGCAGACCGGCGACTTCGTCGCGCTGGGCCTGGCCGCCCTGGGCCTCGACGTCCACCACCTCGACCTGATCGGCGACGACCCCGAGGGCGACCTCGTCCGCGCCCTGCACCGGGACCGGGGCATCGCCCTGACCGCACTGTCACAGCCCGCCGGGACCAAGCGCGCCGTCAACCTGGTCGGCCCCGACGGCCGCCGCCTCTCCCTGTACGACACCAGCCGCGCCCGCCCCGGCGACCGTTTCCCGGACGACGTGCTGCGTCCCCTCGCCGAGGCCGCCCGGCATGTCCACGTGACCATCACCCAGCCCTGCGCCGAAGCCCTGCCGCTGCTGCGGGAGACTGGCGTGCCGCTCTCCACCGATTTGCACGACTGGGACGGCGAGAACCCGTACCACGAGCCGTTCGCCCTGGCGGCCGACCTCGTGTTCGTCTCCGCCGCCGCGCTCCCCGACCCCGAGCGCACCATGCGGCGCATAGCCGAGCGAGGCCGGGCCGAGGTCGTCGTCGGCACGGCGGGCGCCCAGGGCGCCTATCTGCTGGCCGAGGGCGAGCTGACCCATGTCGCCCCGGCGATCCCGCCCGCCCCT
>NZ_MUNH01000765.1:0-703 GCF_002154615.1 Streptomyces recifensis | reverse complement strand
CGGGGTAGCCCTGCGGGGCGGGCGGCGGGCCGGGCTGGGACCACTGCGACTCCAGGCGGGTCAGCGCCTCCAGCTCGCCGTAGTCGAGGAAGATGCCGCGGCAGCCGTCGCACTGCTCTATCTGGATGCCGTTGCGGTTGTAGGTGTGCATCGACGCATGGCACTTCGGACACTGCATGGTTCGGCTCAACTCCTCGCCGTCGGGTCCTGCTTGTTGTTTCCCCAGGACAGACTCCGTCCTGCCCCGGCCGGTTGCAGCCTATTTGAGAAAGTCGCGGGCCAACTGGGCGGGGACGCCCGGCATTCGCGCGCAGGCGTCCACGACGGCCCGCTCCACCTCGTCCAGCGGGCGCCCGGCGGTGAGGGCCTTGGTGAGGGCGAGGGCGGCGGTCTGCACGGTGAGCGCGCGGGCCGGAACCTCCAGTACGGGCCAGGGGTCGGCCCCCGGGGGCACGGCAGGACCGTCCGCCGCCTGGTAAGCGGTCAGGAAGCGGAGCCATTCACCGGACGGGAGGAGGCCGCAGGCGTACCAGGCGGCGGGGCGGGCGAGGTCCCAGGCGGGGGCGCCGAGTCCGAGGTCGTCGACGTCGATGAGGTGCCAGGGTCCGTCGGGCGCGGGGTGGCGGACCAGCTGGCCGAGATGCAGGTCGCCGTGGCAGAGGAACGGGGTGCCGGGGGCGGGGGCTTCCTCGCGGGCCCAGGG
>NZ_MUNH01000764.1:0-670 GCF_002154615.1 Streptomyces recifensis | reverse complement strand
GGGGACCGGGCCGGCCGGCCGGGTCGGGGCCGCGGCCGAGCCGGGCGACGGGGTCCCCCCCCGGCCGTCCGGCTGGGGTCGGGCGGCGGACCGGTCAAGGCCGTGCCGGCCTCAGCCCGCCAGCCACGCCTCCGTGTACGCGTCGATCTCCGACGAGATCCGCTCCTTCCCCGCCGCGTCCAGGAACGACGCCTCCACCGCGTTCTTCGCGAGGGCGGCCAGTCCCCGCTCGTCCAGGCCGAGCAGGCGGGACGCGATCGCGTACTCCTTGTTCAGGTCCGTGCCGAACATCGGGGGGTCGTCGGAGTTGATGGTCACGAGGACGCCCGCGTCGGCGAACTGCTTCAGAGGGTGTTCGTCGAGGGTGCGGACGGCGCGGGTGGCGATGTTGGAGGTGGGGCAGACCTCGAGGGCGATGCGGTGCTCGGCCAGGTGGGCCAGGAGCCGGGGGTCCTGGGCCGAGCTGGTGCCGTGGCCGATGCGTTCCGCGCCCAGCACGGTCAGTGCGTCCCAGACCGTCTGGGGGCCCGTGGTCTCGCCGGCGTGGGGGACCGAATGGAGGCCGGCGGCCCGCGCGCGGTCGAAGTACGGCTTGAACTGCGGGCGGGGGACGCCGATCTCCGGGCCGCCGAGGCCGAAGGAGACGAGGCCCTCGGGGCGGACGCGGTCG
>NZ_MUNH01000763.1:0-4169 GCF_002154615.1 Streptomyces recifensis | reverse complement strand
GGTGCCGCTGGTGCTGCTGGCCGCCATCGTGACGGTGGACTTCGAGACCGGGGAGAAGTTCCGCGTCGTCTCCTGGATCATCCTGGTGCCGAGCATCGCCGCCGCGATCTGCGGGGTCGGCGCGACCACCACGTTCGCCCTGCTGTCCCTGGCCGCCTACCTCGCCGTGGACACCGCCTTCCCCGAGCGGTACCGGGCGGGCACCGCCGACTTCGTGCTGCTCGCGTTCGGCGGTGTGCTCGCCGTGGTCGCCTCCGTGGTGCGGACGCGCCGGGAGCGGCAGGGCCTGCACATGCGGGACATCGCCGAGACCACCCGCCGTACGGTGCTGCGCCCGCTGCCGCCGAACTGGGCCGGCCTGGAGCACGCGGGCGTGTACCTGGCCGCCGACGTGGACGCGCGGGTGGGCGGTGACTTCTACGACATCCAGCCCGGCCCGAACGGCACCCGGGTACTCCTCGGGGACGTGCAGGGCAAGGGCCTGGGCGCGGTGGAGACGGCCGCCGCCCTGCTGGGCACCTTCCGCGAGGTGGCGTACCACGAGCCCGACCTGGTGACCGTGGCCGACCGGCTGGAGGTGCGGATGTGCCGCCACCGGGGGCACACCGCCGCGCTGGGCCGGTACGACGGCGACCGGTTCGCCACCGCGCTGCTGCTGGGCTTCCCCAAGGACGCGCGGGACGCCGTCGAGGTGATCAACTTCGGGCACGAGCCGCCGCTCGCCGTGGGCCCGCGCGGAGTGCGCCCGCTGCCCGGCGGGGAGCGGCTGCCGATCGGCTTCGGGGACCTCACGGGGGCCGTGGAGCCCGGCGCCGGACCGGGACCGCCCGCCTGCCGGGTGCGGCTGGACGAGGACGAGACGCTGCTGATGGTGACGGACGGGGTGACCGAGGCCCGCGACCGCGCCGACGAGTTCTACCCGCTGCTGGACGACGTGGCCCGCGCGGTGGCCGCCGACCACGGCCGGGCCGCGCCCCGGCGGCTGGTCCGCCTGGTCCGTGAGGGCGTGCTGCGGCACACCCGGGGCCGGCTCGACGACGACACCACCGTCTTCGCGCTGCGCAGGCTCCCCGAGCCGCAGTCCGACCCCGGCCCCGCGTCCACGACCGGGCGACCTTCACGGTGCTGAGCCGCGCCCGCCCGCGTGCAGCGGTTACGGTGCTGGCTGACCGGCGTAACCGGCCGGCCGAACACAGGGGGAGGCGCCATGCCCGGAACCGTGCTGCTGCTCGCGGCCGCGCCGCTGGGCCGCGGCCGCCTGGTGGACGCGGCGGGCGTGCTGCCCGTACTGGGCGCGGTCGCGCCCTCCGTGCTGGCGGGCACCGACACCGCGCACGTGGTCGAACTCGCCGACCCGCTCGACCCGCAGGGCGTGCTGACCCGGCTGCGCGCGGCCGCCGCCGCGTCCGGCCCGCTGACGGTGTACGTCACCGGGCAGCTGCTGCTGGACCGCCGCCAGCGGCTCCCCCACCTCGCGCTGGCCCGCACCACCCCGGCCACCGCCCGCTACACCGCGCTGCCCTGGCACTGGCTCAAGGACGAACTGCGGCTCCGCCCCGCCGGGACCACCCATCTGCTGCTGGACCTGCACGCGGACGCCGAGACCTGGGCCGATCTGGCGGAACGCCCGCTGGACTCGGGCCGTACGGCCGTCGTGCACGGCCGGATCGCGCCCCCGCCGGGCCGGCGCCGGATCGCGGAGCCGACGTGCATGCGGGCTGTGGCGGCGCTGCTGCGCGGCGGGCACCGGCCGCCGGTCGCGGAGCTGCACCGGCGGGCGCTGGACCGGATCGCGGCCGAGCTGCCGTCCAACCTGGTGCTCGCCGCCCCCGACGACGAGGGCGACCCGCACGCCGCGCTGAGCGCCGCCGTCCGGGCCGGGCGCCATGCCGACGCCGACCGGCTGGCCGCCCGCCACCAGGAGGCGGCGGTACGGCGGCACGGGCCCGCCTCCGAGGACGCCCTGCACTGGGCGGAGGTCCGCGCCGACCTGGCGATGTTCGCGGGCGACCCGGTGCGCAGCTGCCGCGCCTGGCTGGGCGTGGCCGGCTTCCGCCTCGCCTCCGGCCACGCCCCCGACGCCCCCGCCGTGGAGTCCGCGGTGGACCGCGCCCACCACCAGTGGAGCCGCATCGAGGACGCGGACCGGGTACGCGAACTGGGGCCCAAGCTCGCGGAGTTGCGGGCCCGGGTACCGGGACGCCGGGAGGGCGCCCTGGACGCCGTGCGGGAGAGGCTGGAGCAAGTCCAGGACAGCTGAGGTCACTCGGCGCTCATGCCGCTGACGGCGTCAGGCGGTGATCACCAGGTGAAGCCCTCCTGGATCTTCATGCAGGCATCCGTCCTCTCGCCGCTCAGTACGGCCGCCGACTTGGGGACCTCGCGCTTGGCGGGTTCGGGGAAGCGGTCCCCCGAGGGCCAGTCGGCGCCGACGACGAGGGTGATGTCCCGGGCGTCGTCCACCGCGCGGACGCGGGCGGCGGGAATGTTCAGCTCCTTGGCCACCGCCAGGGCGTCGCCCCTGAGCGTGGTGCCGGAGTAGAGGACGGAGGTGCCGGGCTCGGTGGCGGGGGTCTTCTCGTCGAGGGTGTGGGTGAAGCCGTGGTCGCGGAGGATGCCGGCGACCGCCCCGGCGCGGTCGGGTGCGGGGGACTCCAGGCCCGCGCCGGTGCCGTTCTCGACCCGGACGGTGATCTCGGCGGGGGGCGCGGCCGGGTCGGTGGCCTTCGGTCCGGGGTCCTTGGTGCCGCGGCCGTCCAGCGGGACGTCGTCGCGGACCATGGAGACGAGCTTGTCGGCGTCGTCGGCGGCGGGCACCAGGCGGTTGCGGTCCTGCGACCACGGGGTGGTGGGCAGGGTGGTCATGGTGATCCGCTCGGTGGGCACCTTCTGCAGCTCCATCGAGAGGTCGTACAGCTTCTTCACCGTGCCGAGGCCCTCGTCGACCGTGAGCGCGCTGGTCGCGGCCTCCGCGAGGCGCCGCATCTCGGCGGGGTTGCCGAGGGTGGCGTCGGCGCGGAGCTGGCGGACCATGGAGTTCATGTACATGTGCTGGGCGTGGGTGCGGCCGACGTCGGTGCCGTCCTCGAAGCCGTAGCGGGTGCGGAGCCACTGGAGGGCCTGCTTGCCCTTGACCGGGTGGGTGCCCGCGCTGAGCCTGAGGCCGGAGCCGTGGCCGCTCGCGGTGTGCGAGTAGACGTTCTGCTCCACGCAGACCGGGACGCCGCCGATGGCGTCGGCCATGGCGACCACACCGGAGAAGTCGACCATCATGAAGTGGTCCACGGGGATGCCGGTGAGCCGCATCCAGGTGGCGACCGTGCAGCCGGGGCCGCCCCGGCCCAGCGACTCGTTGGCCATCGCCAGGCTCAGCTCCGGATACACCTTCTTGGTGACGGGGTCGGTGCAGCGGGGGATCGGGACCATGGTGTCGCGGGGCAGGCTGATCACCGACATGTCGTTCCGGTCCGCCGAGACGTGCAGCAGCATCTGCACGTCCGCCAGCGGGGGGCGGCCCACGTCGCCCTTGGAGCCGCCGAGTTCGAGGTCGTCGGCGGTGTTCCGGCTGTCCGAGCCGATCAGCAGGATGTTCAGCGGGGTACGGCCCGCCGCGTCCGGGGTGGCCGAGGGATTGGGGCTGTCGCCGAGGTTGAGCGGGGCCTTGGCGAGGTTGCCGTTGAGGTGCCGGTAGTACAGGTAGCCGGCGGCGGCGGTGCCGAGCAGGAGCAGGGCGAGCGCGAGGGCGGCCCAGCGCAGGACGCGTTTGGCCCGCTTTCCCGGCGGCGGCACGGTCTCGCCGGTGGTGTCCGGTGCCCCGGTGTCCTCCGTGCGCAGGCTGCTACCCGTCATCCCCCGTGCCCTTCCGCCCTGGCCCCCCGACCCCGGCCACCGAAAAGAAACCCCGTTCAGCGGCGAGGCGGTTCGCACTTCGTGAAGGGCCCGGCCGGATCGTGGCTCACCCTAATCGCGGGGTCCGCTGTCAACTGTTGACGGTGAGATATTCCACTCCCGTACAACCGGTCTTTCGGTGGGGTTCGGGAGGATTCGCCGGGCGGCTTGGGGTGGGTTTTACTCGGGGTTGGGCGAGAAACCCCCTTGCGCGACAAGGCGTTGGAGTTGTCAGGGCTGGGCGTGCCGGGCGACGGGCTCGGGAGCGGCGCCCGCCGCGC
>NZ_MUNH01000762.1:0-741 GCF_002154615.1 Streptomyces recifensis | reverse complement strand
GCCGCGTGCGCGGCGGCGAGCCCGTCCGCGACGTCGGCGACGATCGCCACCGCGGCCTCGGGAGCGAGCCGGCGCTCGCGCTCCAGGCGGGTGCGCAGGTCGGTGCCGCGCACGATGTCCATGACGAGGGCGAGGTCGTTGCCGTCGACCACGAGGTCCCGCACGGTCACGATGTGCGGGTGCTCGAGTCCCAGCAGCGCGGTCCGCTCCTGCACGAAGCGGCCGACCAGCTCCTGGTCGGAGGCGAGGTCCTCGCGCAGCATCTTGATGGCGACGGGCCCGTCCGGTCCCTCGCCCAGCCACACTGTCCCGGCGCTGCCCCGCCCCAGGATCTGGTTGGCGGTGTACCGGCTGCCGATCTTCCGTGCCAAGACTGCTCCCACAGACGCGTGTTGCCCCGGGTCGACAAAACTACGCGCCCACGGGGGCCACCTTCACCGCGGAGCCGGAAATCACCCGCTGGGTGTCGACAAGTCCCCAGAACCGGCTCCGCGAGCGGCCGTTCAGTTGCCGCCGGAGGAACTGTTCAGGCTCCTGAACCAGTCGGCGACGGAGCCGGCCCAGTCGCTGAGCTGGTCCCAGTAGCCCTTGCCCTGGCCGACCCAGGTGTGCAGCGGGGTCAGCTCCCAGATCAGCCAGCTCGCCACGACCAGGATGACGATCGTGAAGAGGCAGCCCTTGAGGCAGCCCAGACCGGGGATCTTCATCGGGTTGGCGCCGCGCTGCCGGGGCGGCCGGGGC
>NZ_MUNH01000076.1:0-20384 GCF_002154615.1 Streptomyces recifensis | reverse complement strand
GCCGCCGCCCAGGCGGCCGAGGAGGCGGTGGAGCAGGGGCAGGGCTGGCCGTACATCGAGGCGGTGCTGGCGCGGACCGCGGAGCTGGACCGGCGGGGCGAGGCCGTGCTGGTGGACACGGCCCGCGAACTCGGCCTGGACGCCGAGGAATTCGAGGTCGCCCTGATCGACGGGCGGCACATCCTGATCGTGGACGCCGACCAGGCCGAGGGCAAGGCGATCGGCGTCACCGGCACCCCGACCTATGTCATCGGCGGCGAGCGCCTGGACGGCGGCAAGAGCCAGGCCGGGCTGCGCGAGCGGATCGAGGAGATCGCCGACCGCCTGCTGGCCGTCCTGAGCGGCCAGCGCCCGGTCCACTGGATGCTCCGCCACACCGCCGGCTCCGCCTACGACGACCTCGTGCGCCTGGCCGAGCGCGCCCCTCTCCGCACCCACGGCCCCCGCCCCACCGTCCACGACCTCGGCTGGTTCGTCCCCCGCTCCGGCGCCCTGGAGGTTTTCGCCCGCATCGCCGCCGGTACCCACCTCCGCGCCCTCGCCTTCCGCCTCGAACAATCCGAGGACCTCCGCTGGCGCTGCACAGCCGTGGAACTGGCCACTCCATCGCCCCGGCGTGCCGCGGCGTCCTGACGGGCTCCTGGACGGCGTCAGGGACCGTCCGAGCGGTACCGCACCGGCCCCCAGGCGCCGGATACGACACGACTCGGGGCCGGGCCCCCGCGAGGGAGGGTCCGGCCCCGAGTCACTGCTGAAACCGCGCCCGCTACTTCTTGCGGCGCCGCCCGCCCTTCGCCTGGCGGCGGCGCTCCGCTCGGGTCAGGCCGTCGGACTCGGAGCGGATGGGCTCGTCGTCCTCGAGGTCGCGCTCGATGACGCCGCCCTCGCCGTCCACGGTGGGCGCGGAGAAGTGCAGCTCACGGCGCTGCGGCACGTCGAGGCCCTTGGCGCGGATCTCCGGACGCGCTCCAGCGGGAACCTGCGCGGGCACGGTGTCCTGGACGCCCTCGCCGACCGGCTGGGCCTCCACCGGGACCTCCTCGACCTGCTGCTCGACCTGGACCTCCAGGTTGAACAGGTAGCCGACGGACTCCTCCTTGATGCCCTCCATCATGGCGGTGAACATGTCGAAGCCCTCGCGCTGGTACTCCACCAGCGGGTCCTTCTGCGCCATCGCGCGGAGGCCGATGCCCTCCTGGAGGTAGTCCATCTCGTAGAGGTGCTCGCGCCACTTGCGGTCCAGCACCGACAGCACGACCCGCCGCTCCAGCTCACGCATGATCTCGGAGCCGAGCTGCTCCTCACGCGCCTCGTACTGGGCGTGGATGTCGTCCTTGATGGACTCGGAGATGAACTCCGCGGTGAGACCGGCCCGGTCGCCCGCGGCCTCCTCCAGCTCCTCGATGGTGACCTTCACCGGGTAGAGCTGCCGGAAGGCGCCCCAGAGCCGGTCGAGGTCCCAGTCCTCGGGGAAACCGTCGGCGGTCTCGGCCGCGATGTACGCGTCGATCGTGTCGTTCATGAAGTGCTGCACCTGCTCCTGCAGGTCCTCGCCCTCCAGGACGCGGCGCCGCTCGCCGTAGATGACCTCGCGCTGCCGGTTGAGCACCTCGTCGTACTTCAGGACGTTCTTGCGCGTCTCGAAGTTCTGCTGCTCGACCTGCGACTGCGCGGAGGCGATCGCGCGGGTGACCATCTTGTTCTCGATCGGCACGTCGTCCGGCACGTTGGCCATGGCCATCACGCGCTCGACCATCTGCGCCTTGAACAGGCGCATCAGGTCGTCACCGAGCGAGAGGTAGAACCGCGACTCGCCGGGGTCGCCCTGACGGCCGGAGCGGCCGCGGAGCTGGTTGTCGATGCGGCGCGACTCGTGCCGCTCGGTGCCGAGGACGTAGAGGCCGCCGCTCCGCTCGACCTCTTCCTTCTCGGCCTTCACCGCCTGCTGGGCCCGGGCCAGCGCGGCGGGCAGCGCGGCCGCCCACTCCTCGATGTGCTCCTCGGGGTCGAGCCCGTGCTGGCGCAGCTCCGCCTCGGCGAGGTCCTCGGGGTTGCCGCCGAGCTTGATGTCGGTACCGCGGCCGGCCATGTTGGTGGCCACCGTCACGGCGCCCTTGCGGCCCGCCTGCGCGACGATCGACGCCTCCCGCTCGTGGTGCTTGGCGTTCAGCACCTCGTGCTGGATGCCGCGCTTGCTGAGCTGCTGGGAGAGGTACTCCGACTTCTCCACCGAGGTGGTGCCGACCAGGATCGGCTGGCCCTTCTCGTGCTTCTCGGCGATGTCGTCGACGACCGCCTCGAACTTGGCGACCTCGGTGCGGTAGATCAGGTCCGACTGGTCCTTGCGGACCATGGGCCGGTTGGTCGGGATCGGCACCACGCCGAGCTTGTAGATCTGGTGGAACTCGGCGGCCTCGGTCATCGCCGTACCGGTCATGCCGGAGAGACCCGGCATTTCCTTGCCCTGCTGGTCGTGGCGCTTGTAGAGGCGGAAGAAGTTCTGGAGGGTGATCGTGGCGAGCGTCTGGTTCTCGTCCTTGATGTCCACCCCCTCCTTCGCCTCGATCGCCTGGTGCATGCCCTCGTTGTAACGGCGGCCCGCGAGGATACGGCCGGTGTGCTCGTCGACGATCATGACCTCGCCGTCGATGACGACGTAGTCCTTGTCCTTCTTGAACAACTCCTTGGCCTTGATGGCGTTGTTCAGGTAGCCGACGAGCGGGGTGTTGACCGACTCGTAGAGGTTCTCGATGCCCAGCCAGTCCTCGACCTTGGAGACACCGGACTCGTGGATGGCGACGGTGCGCTTCTTCTCGTCGACCTCGTAGTCGCCGGTCTCCTCGATGCCCTTGAGGGGGTTGCCGGCCTCGCCCTTCTTCAGGCGGGTGACCAGCTTGGCGAAGTCGCCGTACCACTTGGTGGCCTGATCGGCGGGGCCGGAGATGATCAGCGGCGTCCGGGCCTCGTCGACGAGGATCGAGTCCACCTCGTCGACGATGGCGAAGTTGTGGCCACGCTGCACCAGCTCGTCCGACGCCCACGCCATGTTGTCGCGGAGGTAGTCGAAGCCGAACTCGTTGTTCGTGCCGTAGGTGATGTCGCACGCGTACTGCTCGCGGCGCTCGGCCGGCGTCATGTTGGCCAGGATGCAGCCGACTTCGAGACCGAGGAACTTGTGGACGCGGCCCATCATCTCGGAGTCGCGCTCGGCCAGGTAGTCGTTGACCGTGATCAGGTGGACACCCTTGCCGGAAAGGGCGTTCAGATAGGCGGGGAGCGTGCCGACGAGGGTCTTGCCCTCACCGGTCTTCATCTCGGCCACGTAACCGAGGTGGAGGGCCGCACCGCCCATGATCTGCACGTCGTAGTGACGCTGGCCGAGGACGCGCTTGGCGGCCTCGCGGACGGTGGCGAACGCCTCGGGGAGCAGGTCGTCCAGGCTCTCGCCGTCCGCGTACCGCTGCTTGTACTCCTCGGTGAGAGCCCGCAGCTCGGCGTCGGAGAGGTCGACGAAGTCCTCTTCGATGGAGTTGACCTGGTCCGCGATGCGGTGCAGCTTGCGCAGGATCTTGCCTTCGCCTGCACGCATGATCTTCGAGAGGACGGACACGGGGGGTGGTCTCCTTGCCGGTCGGGCCTGGGACGGTCGGGTTTCCATAAGACTTGATTGAGCAACGGCCATCGTATGCGAGGACCCCGCCACGCCGGGAGGCCCGGCGGCGCAGTGGTCCTTCCACTCCGAACAACGTCCGGGGACCACGGATGGTGCCGCGCCACGACGATGATTTGCGCGAATGGTGACACGTCGCTCACGCAGGGCGAAATGCGTTGGCGCGGAATGTCCGGTCCGCGCACACTCGCCGGATGGACCCCGTCGTACTGACCACCGAACGCCTGCTGCTGCGCGCCGTCCGTCCGGACGACACCGAGGCCGTGTTCGCGGCGGCCCAGGACCCGGCGATCCAGCGCTGGATCTCCTCCTTCCCCTCGCCCTACCTGCGGGAACACGCCGAGGCGTTCGTCGGCGGCACCGCGCCGGAGAGCTGGGCGGACGACTCGATGTACACCTTCGGCGCCTTCCTGCCCGCCGGGGAGCTGACCGGCATGCTCAGCGTCGTCATGCGCGGCCCCGGCCACGGCGAGCTGGGCTACTGGGCCGCGCGCGAGCACCGTGGCCGGGGGTACGTGACCGAGGCGGCGTCCGCCGTCGCCCGCTGGGCCTTCACCGCGCTCTCGGTGGACCGGCTGGAGTGGCGCGCCGAGGTCGGCAACAGCGCCTCGCGCGCGGTGGCCGAACGGCTCGGCTTCACCGTCGAGGGTGTCCTGCGTGCCGGCGTGGGCAGCAGGGGCATCCGGCGGGACTCGTGGGTGGGCTCGCTGCTCCCCTCGGACCTCGGGCTGCGCTCCTCGCTGCCGTATCTGCCCGCCCCTGCCCGGTCGTCGGAGGTGAAAGCGCAGGTCGGCGGGGACTGTCAGTGGCACCCTCTATGGTCCCCGTCATGACGACCCTGCCGCGCCCCGCTGTCACCCTCACCGCGGACGACGCCCGCCGACTCGCCCTGCGGGCCCAGGGCTTCCTCGGCGCGCCCGACCGCCGCTCGGGCGCGCGCGGGGTGCTCCGGGCGCTGGGCGCGGTCCAGCTCGACACCATCTCGGTACTGGCCCGCTCCCACGAGCTGATCCCGTACGCGCGTCTGGGCGCGGTCGGCCGCCCGTCCGTGGAGTCCGCCTACTGGCACACCCCGGCCTCCGGCGCGCCCCACGCCTTCGAGTACTGGTCGCACGCCGCGTGCATCCTCCCCATCGAGGAGTGGCCGCACTTCGCGTTCCGCCGCCGCGCCTACCGCGACCGCCCGCACTGGAACCACCAGCTGCCCGAGGGCGTGTACGAACAGGTCATCAAGCAGCTCCGCACCGAAGGCCCGCTCACCGCCACCGAGCTGGGCGGCGCGAAGCGCACCAGCGACTGGTGGGACTGGTCCGGCACCAAGGTCGCCGTGGAGCGCGCGCTGATGTACGGCGAGGTGGTCTGCGTGGAGCGCCGGAGCTGGAAGCGGGTGTACGACCTGGCCGAGCGCGCGATCCCGGAGGAACTGCTCCATGACGACCTGGACGACGCCGAGTGCCTGCGCCGCCTGGTCCGGCTGGCCGGCGAGGCGCTGGGCGTGGGCACCCGCGCCGACATCGCGGACTACCACCGCCTGAGGGGCGAGCAGGTCGACGCGGTGATCGCCGGGTCCGGGCTGGTGCCGGTCGAGGTCGAGGGCTGGGGGAAGCCCGCCTGGGCCGACCCGGCCGCGCTGGCGACGCCCCCGCGAGGCCGCCACCGCACCACGCTGCTCTCCCCGTTCGACTCCCTGATCTGGGAACGGGCACGCACGGAGCGGATCTTCGGCTTCACCCACCGCCTGGAGGCGTACGTCCCCAAGCCGAAGCGGGTGTACGGCTACTTCGCGATGCCGGTGCTCTCCGGCGGGCGGCTGATCGGCCGGGTGGACCCGGCGCGCGAGGGCCGCACGCTGGTGGCGCGGCAGGTCACGCTGGACGGCCCGAAGGCGGTACCGGGCGTGGCCCAGGCCCTTCTGGAGGCCGCGTCCTGGGTGGGCTGCACGGACGTACGGGTGGAGCGGGTCGACGCCCCCGAACTCCGCGCGCCGCTCACGCTGGAGCTGGCCCGCGCGCTCTCCTAGCGGATCTCCAGGATCTTCTCGCGCATCGCGTAGACGACCGCCTCCATCCGGGAGTGCAGCTGCAGCTTCTCCAGGATGTTGCGGACGTGGTTCTTCACGGTGTTCTCCGAGATGAACAACTCCTTGGCGATGTCCCGGTTGTTCATCCCGGTGGCGACGAGCTTGAGCACCTCCAGCTCCCGGTCGGTCAGCCGGGGCGCGGGCACCAGCCGCCGCTCGTCGGTGCGCTGGATCATCGACTTGAACTCGGTGAGCAGCTTGGACGCCATGGAGGGGCTGATCTGCGACTGCCCGTCGGCGACCGCGCGGATGGCGGTGGCCACCTCGTCGGTGGAGATCTCCTTGAGCAGGTAACCGGTCGCACCCGCCTTGATGGCGTCGTAGAGGTCGGCCTCCTCGTCGCTGATCGTCAGCATGATGATCTTCGCGCTGGGGGCGACCTCCTTGATGGAGGTGCACGCCTCGATCCCGCCCCGCCTCGGCATCCGCACGTCCATCAGCACGATGTCGGGCAGCAGGTCGGCCGCCTTGTCCACCGCCTCGGCGCCGTCCCCTGCCTCGCCGACGACCTGGATGTCCTCCTCGGCCGCGAGCACGATCTCCAGACCGCGGCGGAACAGCGCGTGATCGTCGACCACCAGCACCCGGATCGGCTCCTCGCGTTCGAGGTCCAGGTCCGGCTCCACGCCGATGACGCCGTCGTCGGCGCCCGCGTCGCGCATCGGTCCGAAGGTGTCCGCCATCGTTCCTCCCCCTGAAGGCTGTGGCCCGTGATTCCGTGCCATCGCCAACCCAAGGCAGCGGCCCACCGGTTGGGCCGGTGCGGTCATGATTTCATGCTCCGGCGCCCCAGCGGTGACGCACAGGGGGGCGAACTGGTCGCACACCGGTGCCCCTGGGAGCGCACACGCGTCCCAGGGGCACCGTCTCCGCTCCCGCCGGGCAGGTCAGCCGCCCAGCGTGTCACCCGCCGCGGGCGGCTGCGCCTCCGCCACCATCGGGTCCGTGTTGAGGTGGATGACGCCGTAGTCGTAGGCGTGCCGCCGGTAGACGACGCTCGGCTCCTTGGTCTCGGAGTCGACGAACAAGTAGAAGTCGTGGCCGACCAGTTCCATCTCGTAGAGGGCCTGGTCAAGGCTCATCGGGGAGGCGACGTGGGTCTTCTCGCGGACGATCAGCGGGCCGTCGCCCTTGACCTCCAGCGAGCCGATCTTCTTGGTGGGCACCCCGTCGGACTCGGCGGTCGGGGCGGGCTCACCGTCGGGATAGAGCGTCGCCACGCCGGGGACGACGTCGGGTACTTCGGCGGCCGGGGTGCGTCGTGCGCCCCGGCGCACGACTCGCTTGTCGTGCTGCTTGCGCAGCCGTGCGTCCAGCTTCTCCGCGGCCATGTCGAGGGCCGCGTACGGGTCGCTGGCCGACGCCTCCGCCCGGATCACCGGACCGCGGGAGTGGAGCGTGATCTCCACCCGGTCACAGCGGTCGGCCTGACGGGGGTTGGGCTCCTTGGACACCTCGACGTCGAGGCTGATCACCTTGCCGTCGAGCCTCTGGATCTTCTCCAGCTTCAGCTTCTCGGCCACGTGCTTGCGGAACCGCTCAGGTACTTCGGTCTTGCGGCCCTTGACGACGATGTCCACGCAGAACTCCGTTCCCGGATCGCTCACGCTCTAGGCGGAGCGTCTCCCTTTCGCACCAGGTCCCGGTGAGCCCCGGAACCTCGGACTCGGTGACTTCCACCTCCTCCTCCCCCATGGGCGAGAATCCATCCCCGTCGCGCGTGGGTTCGCGGAAAACCCGCGGCACGGCAATCGGATATGCGAGGTGTGGCCTGGGCCTTTCCTCACAACCGAACATATCTCGCCCGGACGGATGTCGTCACCCTCTACTGAGGCGTACCTCCGATCAGGTGAATTACTCCCCTCGCTACCTGCAACGACGCACGTTCTTGGTCGGTTCCCCGCTTATTCGAAAGAATCACTGGGCGCGGCGATCACCGCTGCCCGGACGACCCTTCCGATGATGTCCGTCGGCCCCATTTCCGGTGCCCCAGGCACCGACTTTCCTCTCTGCGATCGCGGCCCGGTCCGTCGTTCCTCCCTACCTTCCCGAGTTGCGCCGGGATACACAGGCATGTCCCGCTCCCAGCGTGTTCCGGCCATCGCGCGCACGGCGCGCGCCGCCTCGGCCAGGCTCGCGCCGGTGGTGATCAGGTCGTCGACGAGCACGACCCCTCCGCCGGCGAGCAGGTGCGCGCCGCCCGCGCGCACCTCCAGCGCGCCCGCGAGGTTCTCCCTGCGCCGCCGGGCGTCCAGCCCCGCCTGGTCGGCCACCGGCCGCCGCTGCCGCAGCACGGCGGCGACGCGCGCCGGGACGCCGGCCCGCCGCAGCCGCCCGGCCGCCACCAGCGCCATCCGCCGCACCGGGTCGTGCCCCCGCCTTCGCACGGCCCAGCGGGCGGACGGCACGGGCACGAGGATCACCGGTCCCGCCCGGGACTCCGCCGTACTTCGGCCTGGTTCCGTCCCCAGCCCGGCGCGCACGGCTCCCGCCAGTGCCGCGCCCAGCGCCCCGGTGAGCGCCAGCGCGCCCCGTTCCTTGTGTGCGAGAAGGAGCGCCCGCACCTCCCGTGCGTACGGAGCGGCGGCGTGCACCACCGGCAGCCCGGCCGGCTCGGGGACCGGCCGCACCCGGCGCGGCTCCGCGCGCTCCAGCAGCGCCCGGCACCGTGCGCACAGCACAGCCGGTGGTGACCCGCAGCCGCCGCACTCGGTCGGCAGCGCCAGGTCACTGAGGTCCCGCATCCATCCCCGCATGCCCATCACTGTGCCGAGGCCCGGCCGACCCGGCCACCCCTGTGGAAAACACCCCTGTGGACAACCCCGACCGGGGCCCGACACCCCTCACCCGCACGAGTGAGAAGCCCAGGAACCCCCAGGTCAGCGCACTGCTATCCCGGGTAGACCGGCGCCGTCCCGTCCTTGTCCACCTTCTGCCACTGCGCCCCGGACGGCAGCCGGACGATCCCGTCCTCCGAGTAGGCCACCAACGGCACCCGGTCGTCCTCGGCGGCGGCGATGGCCTTGACCCGCGACAGCGCGGCCGGCGCCGGACCCTCCAGCGCGGAGCCGTCCACCTGCACGTAGCGCATCTGGTGCACTCCGCCCTGCTCGCGGCCGACCACGACGAGGCGGCTGTCACCGGCCCAGGACAGCGCGGTGACCTGCTCCATGTCGGGCGCGGCCGGACGCGGGTCGACGACGGCCGGCGGCTCGGCCGGGGTGTCCCCGTTTCCGCTCCGCGCGTCGCTTTCGGCGCTCACGCTGTCGCCGCCCTCTATCCGGCCGATGAGCAGGGACTGCCTGTCGCCCTTGACCGCCACGACCAGCGCGACCCGCGCACCGTCCGCTGCCACCCGCACGTCCCGGATCGGGCCGGGCAGCTCCGGCAGCGTCACCGCGACCGGCTTGCCGGTGCCCTGCGGGACGACGTAGAGCTGGGGCCGGGCCGGGTTCAGGTCGGCCACCCACAGGTCGCCCCGCGCGTCCCAGCCGGGTCTGCTGAGCCGGGTGTCGGCGCCGGGCCCCTGGCTGGTCAGCACCGGCGGCTCCAGCGGGACGGAGGCGGCCAGCGGGGTCACGTACAGGGACCTGCCGTCCGCGCTGACCCCGGCCGCCGTGCGCTCGTCCCGCGAGACGGCGACCGAGCCGAGCTGCTTGGTGCCCTCGCCGAACGCGCCCGGCACCGGGGTCCCACCCGTGCCCGCGCCGGAGGCAGGCAGCCGGGCGAGCCGGTGCTTGCCGTCGAGGTAGTAGAGGTAGTCCGGGCTCTGCGCGGAGGCATGCCAGGCGACGGAGTCCGCGCGGCTCTCCGTCAGGTCGCACAACTGGTCCCCGCCCGGCCCGCGCAGGTCGACCGACTCCAGGGTCGGCGCAAGGTTCCGCAGTGTGAACAGCAGCTGGGTCGCCATCTCCGTACAGCGGGCCGGGCCGACGTGGGCCGCCTTGGCGTTCAGCGGCACGGTCAGGTTGTTCTCGTCGTCCGGGGTCAGCCCGGTGGTGCCGTCCTTCAGCGCCGTACCGGTCGGGAAGCTGGACCGGACCACGGGTCCGAGCCAGGTGGTGGGCCCGCGCAGCAGGGAGCTCACCAACTGGGTCATCGGGTCGACCTTGCTGCGCATGAACACCGGGTCGGCCACCGCGACGGGGTCCCCGGTCGTCCCGGCCCTGGTGTGGTTGGCGAAGTAGTACTTGTCGACGGACGTGTAATTGCGCTGGAAATCCGACTTACCCATCACCACACCGTCGGGCAGCGCGTCGATGCGCCACTGCCCGCTCTTGGGGTCCTGGATCAGATGCACCCTGGCGCGGTAGTCGCCGTGCGCCGGGGCGTACGCCTGCTGATCGTCCACCGTGGCCACCCGGTCACCCGCCAGGGCGTACACGCGCCCGGTGTTGGGCTCCCGGCCGGCCGGCGGGGTCTCGGCCATGATGCCGGGCCCGTCCGCGAGCACGGTGGCCGACCTCTCCGGCTGCCAGGCACGCGCCGCCTGTGCGGTGAGGTACTTGCGCGCCGTGTCATAGTGCGGATCGTCGCTGGTCAGTGCCTCCAGGAAGCCCTGCATGATCTCGCTGGGGGAAGCGCCCTCGGCGGGCGGCACGGCGAAAACCCGTACCCCCGTGTCCTGGCGGGGCGTGGACTCCACGTTGCGCAGATCCCCGCTGTCGGGCATCGAGGCGCAGCCGCCCAGCAGTACGGCCCCGCAGACCGCGTATGTCACCGCGCGCCCCGGCGTACGCCGGGCGCCCCCCTCGCGGTCAGCGACCACGGAACGCCTCCCCTGCCTCGGTCGAGTCCTGCCCTGCCGGTTCCGGGCCGCCGCCCGCACGCGGATCGGGCACCTGCGCGCCGGTCCTGTCGTCGGGCCCCCGTCCGCCGTTCGCGGGCCGGGGTACGACACGGTTGCCGTTGCCGTTGCCGGGCAGCGCCGTCGGGTCGGCCACCGGTGTGGCGGCGCCCTGGCGCGGCGGCAGCGCGGACGCGTTGCCGCCGTTCTGCTGCACCGGGACCGTCGCCAGCTTCTCCGCTCCCCCACGCGGCGTGCCGCCGTCGTCCAGGCCCCGGTTACGGCGCGAGTCCTTGGGCTCCAGCGGTATCGGCGAGCCCCGCAGCGGCTCGTCCGCGGTACGCGGCAGGGTCAGCCGGAACTGCGAGCCGCCGCCCGGCTCCCCCCACGCCTGGAGCCAGCCTCCGTGCAGCCGGGCGTCCTCCAGCGCGATCGACAGCCCGAGCCCGGTGCCGCCGGTGGTACGCGCGCGTGCCGGGTCGGCCCGCCAGAAACGGCTGAAGACGCGAGTGGCCTCGCCGGGCTTGAGCCCGACGCCGTAGTCCCGCACCGCGACGGCGACCGCGCCGCCCGCGCTGGCCAGCTTGACCACCACGTCCTTGCCGTCACCGTGCTCGACCGCGTTGACCACCAGGTTCCGCAGCACCCGCTCCACCCGCCGGGCGTCCGCCTCGGCGACGACGGGCTGCAGATCGCCCACGACCCGGATCCGGCTGCCCTTGCGCTCGGCGAGCGGCTCGGCGCCGCCGACGACCCGCCGGACGACCTCCCTCAGGTCGATCGGCTCGGCCTCCAGCGCGGCCGCGCCCGCGTCGAACCGGCTGATCTCCAGCAGGTCCGCGAGCAGCGACTCGAACCGGTCGAGCTGGTCCGCGAGAAGCTCGGCGGACCGCGCGGTCATCGGGTCGAAGTCCTCGCGGGCCTCGTGGATGACGTCGGCGGCCATGCGGACGGTGGTCAGCGGGGTGCGCAGCTCGTGCGAGACGTCGGAGACGAACCGCCGCTGCATCCGCGAGAGGTCCTCGAGCTGCTGGATCTTGAGCTGGAGGTTCTGCGCCATCTTGTTGAAAGCTTCGCCGAGGCGCGCGATGTCGTCCTCGCCGGTGACCTTCATCCGCTCCTGCAGCCGCCCGGCGGACAGCCGCTCGGCGATCCCCGCCGCCATCCGCACCGGCGTGACGACCTGCCGCACCACCAGCCAGGCGATCGCCCCGAGCAGGACGACCACGAACAGACCCGCGGTCGCCAGAGTGCCCTTGACCAGGCTGAGCGACTTCTCCTCCTGCGTGAGCGGGAAGAGGTAGTACAGCTCGTACGGGTGGCCGTTGGGGTCGTTGACCTGCTTGCCGATGACCAGCGCGGGCTGGGAGTCCTTGCGGTTGCTGTAGACGATCCGGGTGTAGCTCTGCGCGGCGGCGGTGCTGGAACTGCTGTTGACCCGGTCGCGCAGACTCGCCGGCACGCTCTCGGCCGGGCTGACATACCCCGAACCACGCGGGCTGCGGCCGCCGCCGCTGTCGTCACCGACGGGCAGCGTGACCACGTCGAAGGCGCCCGAACCGCCGCTGGACAGCGACTCCACGAGGTCGCTCATCCACTGGATGACGTTCTGGGACTGCCGGCCGTCGGTGCCGTTGCCGCCCGTGCTGCCGTGGGTGGCAGCCGCGGTCTCGTCCGCGCTCTGCCGGGCCACGGCGAAACCGCCGGTGGCCTGGCTCTGGGACGCCTTGACCTTGGCCTCCAGCAGGCCGTTGCGCACCTGGCCGATGACGACGAAGCCGAGCAGCAGCACGACACCGAGCGACATGAGCAGGGTGGTGGCGACGACCCGGAGCTGGATGTTGCGCCGCCACAGCCGCATGACGGGCAGCAGCGGGCGGCGCACCCAGCGGATGAACAGCCGGACGACCGGACTGCCCTGGACACCGCCGCTCAGGAGGGCGGCGGTGAAGAGGCGGCCCCGGCGCGGATTCCCCGCACCGCGGCCGGACGCGCGTCCCGGACCGGCGCCGGGCCGGCCGGGAGCCGAAGCGGCGCTGTCCCCGGACATGTCAGCTCGGTCCGGCCTTGTAGCCGACACCTCGGACGGTCACCACGATCTCGGGCCGCTCCGGGTCCTTCTCGACCTTGGAACGCAGTCGCTGCACATGCACGTTGACCAGGCGGGTGTCGGCGGCGTGCCGGTAACCCCAGACCTGCTCCAGCAGCACCTCGCGGGTGAACACCTGCCACGGCTTGCGCGCGAGCGCGACGAGCAGGTCGAACTCCAGCGGGGTCAGCGCGATCGACTGCCCGTTCCGCTTCACGGAGTGCCCGGCCACGTCGATCACCAGGTCGCCGATGGTGAGCTGCTCCGGCGCCGGCTCCTCCGACCTCCGCAGCCGCGCCCGGATGCGGGCCACCAGCTCCTTCGGCTTGAACGGCTTCACGATGTAGTCGTCCGCGCCCGATTCCAGGCCCACGACGACATCGACGGTGTCGCTCTTGGCGGTGAGCATCACGATCGGCACCCCGGACTCCGCCCGGATCAGGCGGCACACCTCGATGCCGTCCCTGCCGGGCAGCATCAGGTCCAGCAGCACCAGATCGGGCTTGGACTCCCGGAAAGCGGCCAGCGCCTTGTCCCCGTCGGCTACGAAAGACGGCTCAAAACCTTCACCACGCAGCACGATGCCGAGCATCTCGGCCAGTGCGGTGTCGTCGTCGACGACAAGGACTCGTCCCTTCATAAACGACATCATCCCATTCTCATAACGACGACAGAGCCGCAGGTGAGGCACGTCACTGGCCTGTGACGATAGTCGTACCGAGCGGTCACTGTCTGCCCCTGCCGCGCAGCGGACGGCTGCCGGGGCCGAACGGGCGGGCGGCTCCGGCAGCCGGTGCGGGTCTCAGGCGGCCGGCGTGGCCGGGGCCCGCGCGGACAGCGCCGCGAGCGCCTGAGGGGTGACCGGGGAGACGGTGCCCTCCTCGGTGACGATCGCCGTCACCAGTTCGGGCGGTGTCACGTCGAACGCCGGGTTGTACGCCTGCGTGCCCAGCGGCGCCAACGGCACCCCGCCGCCTCCGCCCACCGCCGACGCCTGGGGCGTGAGGATCTCGGTCACCTCGAAGCCCGGCCGCTGCTCGACCTCGATGGACGCCCCGTCCGGGGTGTCCGGGTCGATGGTGGTCACCGGCGCCACCACGATGAACGGCACGTGGTGGTAGCGCGCCAGCACCGCCAGCGGATAGCTGCCGACCTTGTTCGCCACCGAGCCGTCGGCCGCGATCCGGTCCGCGCCGACCAGCACCGCGTCCACCTCACCGGCCGCGAACAGCGAACCGGCCGCGCTGTCCGTGAGCAGCGTGTACGCCATCCCGCTGCGCGCCGCCTCCCACGCCGTCAGACGCGCCCCTTGCAAGAGGGGGCGCGTCTCGTCCACCCAGAGCCGCCGCAGCCGCCCCACCCGGTGCGCGGCCAGCGCCACCGCGAACGCCGTGCCCTCACCGCCCGACACCAGCGCACCGGTGTTGCAGTGGGTCAGCACCCGGTAGCTGCCGCCCGGCATCAGCTCGTCCAGCAGCGTCAGACCGTGCGCGGCCATCCGCGCACTCGCCTCCGCGTCCTCCCGGTGCAGCGCCTGCGCCGCGGCGAGCGCCGCCGTCGCCGCCGCCGTGGGGTCGCCGGTAGCGGTCAGCGCGTCCCGGTACGCGGCCAGGGCCCGGCGCACGCCGACGGAAAGGTTCACCGCCGTCGGCCGGGCACTTACCAGCGCCTCGGCGGCCTCGTCCACGTCGAAGCCGCGCGCGGCGGCCAGCGCGACGCCGTACGCGCCCGCGATGCCCAGCACCGGCGCGCCGCGCACCGCGAGCGCACGGATCGCCTCCACCAGCGCGGAAGCGTCCGTGCAGACCAGCTCGACCTCCTCGGACGGAAGCCTCGTCTGGTCGAGAAGGATCAGTACGGGTCCTTCGGGTGGTTCCTCCCATCGGATGACCGGTATCTCGCTCGGCCGCTTGTCCTCACCGGGTCGCGCCTGCTGATCAGCCATGCGGTGAGTCTGCCCCGTATCCGGCGGAGAATTGATGGAGTACGGGGCCCACCGCACCAGGTCACACCGTGACCCGGCCATGGCACGATGGCTGCCAACCTGCCGCCGCGACCGCGGACGGGCATCGTGAAGGAGCTTCGATGAGTGACACGCCGGGCTGGGCTTCGCCCGGACCCGACCCGTCGTCCGAGGAACGGCAGACCGGCGCGCCCGGCGCCGCCGAGCCCACGCCCACCGACAAGCCCGCGCAGCCGGGTGAGGCTCCGCAGAGCCCGGACGCGAAGACTTCGGACGCGAAGGGCCCGGAAGCCCCGGAGGCCAAGGCCGCGGAGGCCAAGTGGGCCGAGGGTCAGCCGCCGCCCGGACAGTGGTCGGCGCCCACCGGCGCGCCCGTCCCCGGCCAGGCACCCCCGCCGCCGCCACCGGGCGCGGGCTGGGGCGGCCAGCCGCCCGTCACCTGGGGCGGACCCCCGGCCTGGGGCAACGGCTGGGGCGGTCCCCCGCCCGCCGCGAAGCCCGGTGTCATCCCGCTGCGCCCGCTCAGCATCGGCGAGATACTCGACGGCGCCATCTCCACCATGCGCGCCTACTGGCGCACCGTCCTCGGCATCTCCCTGACGGTGGCGGTCCTCACCGAGCTCTGCGCGCTCCTGCTCCAGGGCGTCCTCCTGAAGGACACCACCAGCACGCTCAGCGACCCCGACGTCACCCCGGCCGAGGCACTGCGCTCCCTCGGCTCGATCACGGCCGGTGCGCTGCTCGTCGGCGTGGTCTCCGTGGTCGGCACCATCGTGGCCACCGCGCTGCTCACGACGGTGACCAGCCGCGCCGTCCTCGGCAAGCCGATCAGCGTCGGCGAGGCGTGGCGCGAGTCCCGCGGCCAGCTCCTCAAGCTGCTCGGTCTCCTCATGCTGCTGGCCCTCATCACCAGCGGCGTCCTGGTCGCCGGCGCGCTGCCGGGCCTCGTCGTGGGGCTCGTCGCGGGCTTCGACGCACCGGCCGTCGTCCTCCTCGTCCTGGGCATCCTGGCGGCCGTCGTCGTCGTGATCTGGCTGACCGTCCGCTTCTCCCTCGCCTCGCCCGCCCTGATGCTGGAGCGACAGGGGGTGTGGAAGTCGCTGAGCCGGTCGGCCAAGCTGGTCCAGGGCTCCTGGTGGCGTGTCCTCGGCGTGCAGTTCCTCGCCGGGCTCATCGCCAACATGGTCTCGTGGATCGCGGTGATCCCCTTCACCGTCATCGCGTTCGCCGTCAACGGCGAGAAGATGACCGCCCTGATGGGCACCGGCGCCCAGCCGGCCGGCTGGTCGTTCCTCCTCATCACCGGCATCGGCTCGGTCATCGGCGCCACGCTCACCATGCCGGTCAAGGCCGGGGTCACCGTGCTCCTCTACATCGACCAGCGCATCCGCCGCGAGGCCCTCGACCTCGAACTGGCCCGCGCCGCCGGCGTCCAGGGCTACACCCCCGGCGCCACGCCCGGCCCGGTGCCGGGGAGCTGATGCGGTGAGCATGACGGGGGGAGTTCTCACGGCGGCGTCGGCCATGTCCGGCGCCGCCCGCCTCACCACCTTCGCGTCGCGCGGTTCCGGCGACGAACCGCCCGTGACCATCCCGCGCGACCCCGCCCGCGAGGCGGCCCGCCGTGAGCTGGCCAAGCGGATGTACCACGAGAACGACCCCAGCCTGTTCCAGCGCGCTCTGAACGCGTTCTGGGAATGGCTCGGCAAGCTCCTCGCCAAGGCCGCCTCGGCGACACCGGGCGGCTCGCTCGGCCTCCTCGTCGTGGTCCTGTGCGTCATCGCCGTCCTGGCCGCCCTGTGGTGGCGGCTGGGCACCCCGCGCCGCAGCCCCGTCGCGGCCGCCCCGCTCTTCGACGAACGCCCGCGCACCGCCGCCGAACACCGAGCCGCCGCCGACGCGCACGCCGCCCAGGGCCACTGGAGCCAGGCGGTCCAGGAACGCATGCGGGCCATCGTCCGCGCCTTGGAGGAACGCGCCCTGCTCGACGTCCGCCCCGGCCGCACCGCCGACGAAGCCGCCGCCGAAGCCGGCCGCACCCTCCCTGCCCACGCGGACGCACTCCACGTCGCCGCCCGCCACTTCGACGACGTCACATACGGCGGCCGCACCGCCGACCAGCAGACGTACCAACGCATCGCCCAACTCGACAGCGACCTCGAACGCGCCCGCCCCGCCCTGGTGACCAGCGCCGCCCCGGACGGGAAGACCGGATGACCACCTCGTCCGCCCTCACCGCCCGTCAGATCTGGACCCGCAACCGGGGGATCGCCCTCGCCGTCGTCCTGCTGCTGGCCGGTGCCGTCGCCATCGCCGTCATCCGCTCCCAGACAAAGCACGGCGACCTCGACCCCCGCTCGGCCGACCCCCGCGGCAGCCGGGCCGTCGCCGAACTCCTCGCCGACCGAGGGGTCACCACCCGCGTGGTCACCACCCTCGACGCGGCACGCGAGGCCGTCGGCCCGGACACCACCCTCGTGGTAGCCGTACCCGACCTGCTGACCCACCGCCAACAGACCCGGCTGGCCAAGGCCACGGCGTCCTCCGGCGGCCGCACCGTGCTCGTCGCCCCCGGCGACTGGTCCGTCGGCCGCCTCGCCCCCGGTGTCACCGCGAGCCCCGTCACCACCCTCGAGACCACGCTCGACCCCGACTGCACCCTCCCCGAAGCCCGCCGGGCAGGCAGCGCCGAGACCGGTGGCATCCGCTACCGCACCACCGCCGACGACGCCGACGCCTGCTACCCCAGCGAGCGGCGCCCCACCCTCCTTCGCCTCCCGGCGACCTCGGGCACCGGCGACACCGTCCTCCTGGGCGCGCCCGACATCCTTCTCAACAACCGTCTCGACAAGCAGGGCAACGCCTCGCTCGCCCTGCAACTCCTCGGGTCCCGCCCTCATCTGATCTGGTACCTCCCCTCGCTCGCCGACTCCTCCGCCGCCGACACCGGCCGCAAAAGCCTCTTCGACCTGCTCCCCTCGGGCTGGCTCTGGGGCACCCTGCAACTGTTCGTCGCAGCGGTCCTCGCCGCCTTCTGGCGCGGCCGCCGGTTCGGCCCTCTCGTCCCCGAGAGGCTGCCCGTCGTCATCCGCGCATCCGAGACGACCGAGGGCCGCGCCCGTCTCTACCGCAAGGCGGATGCCCGCGACCGCGCCTCCGCCGCCCTGCGCTCCACGGCCCGCACCCGCCTCGCCCCGCTCGTCGGCGTCCCCGCCGCCCAGGCGCACACCCCGGAAGCACTGCTCCCCGCGCTGTCCGCGCGCCTCCCCGACAGCGGGGAACAGGCCCTGCACTCAACCCTCTTCGGAGCGCCGCCCCGCGACGACGCGGCCCTCACCGCACTCACCGACCGACTCGACGCCCTCGAAAGAGAGGTACGCCGTTCATGATGGCCCCGACCACTGACAGCGCCGGGAACACCGAGGACGCGGCCACCGCCCGTGCCTCCCTGGAGACCCTGCGCACCGAGATCGCCAAAGCCGTGGTCGGCCAGGACCCCGCCGTCACCGGACTCGTCGTCGCCCTGCTGTGCCGAGGCCACGTCCTCCTCGAAGGCGTCCCCGGTGTCGCCAAGACCCTCTTGGTCCGCGCCCTGGCATCAGCACTCGAACTCGACACCAAACGCGTCCAGTTCACTCCCGACCTGATGCCGAGCGACGTCACCGGCTCGCTCGTCTACGACACCCGCACCGCGGAGTTCTCCTTCCAGCCCGGCCCCGTCTTCACCAACCTCCTCCTCGCGGACGAAATCAACCGCACCCCGCCCAAGACCCAGTCCTCCCTCCTCGAGGCCATGGAGGAGCGACAGGTCACCGTCGACGGCACTCCGCGCCCCCTCCCCGAACCCTTCCTGGTCGCGGCCACCCAGAACCCGGTCGAGTACGAGGGCACCTATCCCCTCCCCGAAGCCCAACTGGACCGCTTCCTGCTCAAACTGACGATCCCGCTGCCCTCCCGCGAGGACGAGATCGATGTCCTCACCCGTCACGCGTCGGGCTTCGACCCCCGCGACCTGCACGCGGCGGGTGTGCGTCCCGTCGCCGGCCCGGCCGACCTCGAAGCGGCCCGCGCGGCCGTGGCCGGGACGACCGTCTCCGCCGAGATCACGGCCTACGTCGTGGACATCTGCCGCGCCACCCGCCAGTCCCCCTCACTCACCCTGGGTGTCTCCCCCCGAGGCGCCACCGCACTGCTCGCAGCCGCCCGCGCCTGGGCCTGGCTGACCGGCCGTGACTACGTCACTCCCGACGACGTGAAGGCCCTGGCCCTGCCCGCACTCCGGCACCGGGTCCAACTGCGCCCGGAGGCGGAGATGGAGGGCGTGACCGCCGACTCGGTCATCAACTCGGTCCTGGCCCAGGTCCCGGTACCCCGCTGATGCCGCTCACCGGACGCGCCGCCCTCGTCGCGGCCCTCGGCTCCCTCCCCGTCGGCCTGCTGGAGCCCAGCTGGACGGGCATCCTCGCGGTCAACGGCTCCCTGGCCCTGGCCTGCGCCTGTGACTTCGCGCTCGCGGCGCCCGTACGAGGCCTGGTCCTCACTCGCTCCGGCGACACCTCCACTCGTCTCGGCGAAACCGCCGACATCACTCTGACCGTCACCAACCCGTCCCGCCGCCCGCTGCGGGGACGACTGCGGGACGCTTGGCCACCCAGCAGCTGGGAACCGGGCACCGAGGTCGAAGGCTCCCGGCACCGCCTGGACATTCCGGCCGGCGAACAACGCCGTGTGACAAGCCGGTTGGGCCCCACCCGCCGCGGCGACCGCCAAGCCGACCGCATCACGATCCGCTCCTACGGGCCCCTCGGCTTGTTCTCCCGTCAGGGCACCCACCGAGTGCCCTGGTCACTACGGGTTTTGCCCCCTTTCACCAGCCGAAAGCATCTCCCGTCGAAACTCGCTCGATTGCGTGAACTAGACGGTAGGACAAGCGTTCTGACACGCGGTGAGGGCACCGAGTTCGACAGCCTCCGCGAGTACGTGCCTGGTGACGACACCCGCTCCATCGACTGGCGAGCCACCGCCCGTCAGTCCGCCGTCGCTGTGCGCACCTGGCGTCCGGAGCGCGACCGGCGCATCCTCCTCGTCCTCGACACCGGCCGCACATCGGCCGGCCGCGTGGATGATGTGCCCCGCCTGGACGCCGCCATGGACGCGGCCCTGCTCCTGGCTGTCCTCGCGTCCCGCGCCGGCGACCGCGTGGACCTGCTCGCCTACGACCGCCAGGTTCGCGCCCTGGTCCAGGGCAAGTCCGCCGGCCAGCTCCTGCCGTCCCTGGTCAACGCGATGGCCACGCTGGAACCGGAGCTCGTCGAGACAGACGCCCGCGGCCTCACAGCAGCCGCCTTGCGTACGGCACCGCGCCGCTCGCTGATCGTCCTGCTGACATCGCTCGACACGGCCTCCGTGGAGGAGGGCCTGCTGCCGGTGCTTCCCCAGCTCACCCAGCGCCACGCGGTCCTCGTGGCCGCTGTGGCCGACCCTCATGTCGCCCGCATGGCACAGGGCAGAGGCGATATCGACGCGGTGTACCAGGCCGCAGCCGCCGCCCAGGCCCAGCGCGAACGGCAGCGCACTGCCGAACAGCTTCGCCGCCATGGGGTGACGGTGGTGGACGCGACGCCGGAGGAACTGGCTCCCGCACTGGCCGACGCGTATGTGGCACTGAAGGCGGCAGGCCGCCTCTGAGGCGAATTCACCCCCCTCCCTCGTCGGAGGGAAAAGGGTCCTGAACGCAGAAAACCCCCGCACCAAGTGCGGGGGTTTTCCCTAAAATTAGTTCGGCGGCGTCCTACT
>NZ_MUNH01000761.1:0-780 GCF_002154615.1 Streptomyces recifensis | reverse complement strand
GTAGCCGAGGTCGGTGGCGGCCTGGCGGACGCGCTGGGCGGTGGTCTCGGAGACGCGGCCGCGCCATTTGTCGCCGAGGACGAGTGAGACGGCGGCCTGGCTGACTCCGGCCGCGCGGGCGACGTCACGGCTGGTCGGGCGGGTGCTGCTGCGTGCCACCGCGGGCGTGCTCCTCTGGGTGCTGTGTGGACGGTCGGACAGCGCACATGGTACGTATGAAAGCGCTAGTTATACGTAACACTTCGGGGACATCGCGACGGCGGTCGAGGGTGCCGGAGCGGCCGCTGAAGGGGCGGGACATGGCGACGGGTTATCTGGAGATCCTGCGGGCGCGGCATGCGCTGCGCCTGCTGACGGGGACGCTGGTGGGCCGGCTGCCCAACGCGGTCGCGCCGATCGCCATGGTGCTGTTCGTGCGCGCGGAGGGCGGTACGTACAGCCTGGCGGGGGCGCTGGCGGCGGTGTACGGGGTGGCGAACGCGGTGGGCCAGCCGCTGCTGGGGCGGCTGGTGGACCTGTACGGGCAGCCGCGGGTGCAGTTGCCGGCGGCGCTGGCGTCGGCGCTGGCGATGGCGGGGTTCGCGTTCTGCGGGATCGGTCCGCTGGGCCCGGCGTACGCGCTGGTGGCGCTGGCGGGCCTGTGCACGCCGCCGCTGGAGGGCGGGCTGCGGGCGCTGTGGCCGTCGGTGCTGCGCCGGGGGGACCAGGTGCACACGGCGTACGCGCTGGACGCGGTGGCGCAGGAGGTGATGTTCACGGTCGGGCCGCTGCTGGTGACGC
>NZ_MUNH01000760.1:0-2311 GCF_002154615.1 Streptomyces recifensis | reverse complement strand
CGACCGCGAGGAGGCCGCGGGCCGCGCCGTCGGTACGGCGGGCTCGGCGGTGGTCTTCGCGGGCCTCACCGTCGTCATCGCGCTGGTCGGGCTCTCCGTGGTCAACATCCCGATGCTGACCAAGATGGGCGTGGCCGCCGCGGGCACGGTCGCCATCGCGGTGCTGATCGCGCTCACCATGATCCCGGCGCTGCTCGGGTACGCGGGCCGTACGGTCAAGCCGGCCGGCGAGAAGAGCAAGCTGCTCGGCGGGGGACGCGCGGCCAAGAAGGCCGGCCGTCCCAACATGGGCACTCGGTGGGCGAGCTTCGTGGTCCGGCGCCCGGTCACCGTGCTGCTGCTCGGTGTGGTCGGCCTCGGCGCCGCCGCCGTCCCGGCCGCCTCGCTCGAACTGGGCCTGCCCGACGACGGCTCCCAGCCCGTCTCCACCACCCAGCGCCGCGCCTACGACCTGCTCTCCGACGGCTTCGGCCCCGGCTTCAATGGCCCGCTGATGGTGGTGGTCGACGCCAAGGGCAGCGCCGACAAGGAGGCCGCGTTCGCCAAGGTCGGCGACGAGATCAAGGGCCTGAAGGACGTCGTCACGGTGACACCGCCGGCGCCCAACAAGGCGGGCGACACCGCGATCATCACCGTCGTGCCGAAGTCCCAGCCGTCCTCGGCCACCACCGAGGACCTGGTGCACGCGATCCGGGGCAAGAGCGCCTCGATCGCCTCCGCGACGGACGCCAAGCTGCTGGTCACCGGCGCCACGGCGATGAACATCGACGTGTCGCAGAAGCTGAACGACGCGCTGCTGCCCTACCTCGCGCTGGTCGTCGGCCTCGCCTTCCTGCTGCTGATCGTGGTGTTCCGCTCGATCCTGGTCCCGCTGAAGGCGGCCCTCGGCTTCCTGCTCAGCGTGCTGGCCGCCCTCGGCGCGGTCGTCGCGGTCTTCCAGTGGGGCTGGCTGTCCGGCCTGATGAACGTCGAGCAGACCGGGCCGGTCATGTCGATGATGCCGATCTTCATGGTCGGCGTGGTCTTCGGACTCGCCATGGACTACGAGGTGTTCCTCGTGACCCGGATGCGTGAGGCGTACGTCCACGGGGAGAACCCGGGCCAGGCGGTCGTCACCGGCTTCCGGTACAGCGCCCGCGTCGTCACCGCGGCCGCCGTCATCATGATCGCCGTCTTCTCCGGCTTCATCGGCTCCAGCGAGGCGATGATCAAGATGATCGGCTTCGGCCTGGCCATCGCCGTCTTCTTCGACGCCTTCATCGTCCGCATGGCCGTCGTCCCGGCCGTCCTGGCGCTCCTCGGCCGCCGCGCCTGGTGGCTCCCGGCCTGGCTGGACCGCGCGCTGCCCAACGTGGACGTCGAGGGCGAGGGCCTTCGCACGGACTCCGACCCGGACGGGGACCGGGAACTGGTCAGCGCCTGACGGTGCTGCCGACGGACGGCCGGTGGGGCGGGTGCCCCACCGGCCGTCCGTCTTCACGCCGTCGGGCTCGCCGGGGAAGCGACGGCGGACCCGGGCGATCCGGGCTTCCGGGGGGCCGGCACCGGGCAAACCCCGTGTACAGGCCACACAGTGATCGGTTAGCGTGCCGGGTATGACGACGAGTGGTCCTGACCGGTGACGCCGCTCGTCACCGCCGCTGTCCTGCTGGCCGCGTTCACCCACGCCGGGTGGAACGCCATCGCCCACCGGATCAGCGACAAGCTGACCGGGTTCACGCTGATCGCCGGGGGCGGACTGGTCGTCGGGCTGGTGATGGCGTTGTTCGCGCCCTGGCCGGCCGGGCCCGCGTGGCCGTATCTGCTCGTCTCCGCCGGGGTGCATGTCGCGTACTACGCGCTGTTCATGACCTCCTTCCGGCTCGGGGACTTCGGGCAGGCGTACCCGATCGCGCGCGGTACCGCGCCGCTGGTCGTGACCGTGCTGGCCGCCCTGTTCGCGCACGAGGTGCCCGGCGGATGGGCGGCCGCCGGGGTCGCGGTGTCCTGTGTCGGGCTGACCGGCGTGAGCCTGTGGGGGCTGCGGGGGCGGCGGCCGGACTGGAAGGCCATCGGCGCCGCCGTCGCCACCGGGCTCACCATCGCCGTGTACACCGTCCTCGACGGCGTCGGCGTACGGCACGCGGAGACCCCCCTCGGCTACATCGCCTGGCTGATGGCCGCCCAGGGGATCTTCATCCCCGCGTACATGTACTACCGGGTGCGCGGTGACATGGTCCGCCTGCTCAAGCCGTACGCCACGCTCGGCCTCCTCGGCGCGGTCCTCTCCGTCGCCGCCTACGCCCTCGTCCTGTGGGCCCAGACCCGCGCC
>NZ_MUNH01000759.1:379-2888 GCF_002154615.1 Streptomyces recifensis | reverse complement strand
CCGTGGCCCCTTGAGCCCGAACCCCCCGGCCGTGACGTCCACGCCGCGCACAAGCCCCCGCCTCTCCCCGGTACCACTTTTGAACTGACTGGTCAGTTCAAAAGTATGCCCGAACAGGCGTGCGCGACAAAGTCCGGATGCCCCACAGGTGTTCCCCGATACCCCTGATTTCGGCCCCGGTTGGGGTGAAACCGCAGGTCGGAACGGATTGTCAGTGGCATACCGCACGATGTGGGCATACGGCATCCATGCCGTCACCGGACGACAGGAGGTTCGTCATGACCAGCTCGTCAGCGGCCACCGCCGCGAGCGACGTCCACCCCGTGCTCCGCCGGTCCACGGCACCGCCCGCCGCCGTCGCCCTGCTCGGCCAGGCGCACAGCGCGCTGGACGAGGCCGCCGCCATGGAGACCCCGAACGAGCGGTACGCCCTGGCCCACCTCGCCGCCCTTCGCGCGGCCGCCGCCGTCCTCGCCGTCCGGGGGCGCCCCGAGGCCACCGCGCGCCGCCGGGCCCGTATCCGCGCCGCCTGGGAGGTGCTGCCCGAGCTGGCACCGGAGCTGGCCGAGTGGAGCGCCCTGTTCGCCTCCGGCGCCGACCGCCGCGCCCGCGCCGAGGCCGGCATCCAGGGCGCGGCCGGCCCCCGCGACGCGGACGACCTGATACGCGACGCTGGCATGTTCCTGCGCCTGATCGAGCGGATGCTCGCCCTCCAGCCGGTGCTGCCCCGGACCAGCCCGGAGAGCGTCTGACCCCGCGTTCTCGTCCAGTGGGCGAGACGCGGACCATCGCACCCGGCCGGGGTGACCGGGCGCGGCGGGCGAGGCCATAGGGTGGAGGCGCCTTATGTCTCCACCTGCCGCGCACCTCCCCGTGACCGGCCGGGGAGGCCCCCATCGCGCCGCCGGGCAACGGGCGGTGCCGTGCCGAGGAGCAACAGCCGTGCCGGACCCGACGCGCCCCCGCGCCTCTCTCCGTACCGCCGTGGTGTGGGACGTCCTCCAGGACGCCCTCGACCGCCGGGTCAAGGCCACGGGGCGGGACTCGCTGGACGTGCTCGACACCGGCGGCGGCAGCGGCAACTTCGCCGTGCCCGTCGCCCGGCTCGGCCACCGCGTCACCGTCGTCGACCCCAGCCCCAACGCCCTCTTCGCCCTGGAGCGCCGGGCCGCCGAGGCGGGCGTGGCCGACCGGGTCCGCGGTGTCCAGGGCGACGCCCACGGCCTCTTCGACGTGGTCGAGCGCGGCGGCTACGACGCGGTGCTCTGCCACGGCGTCCTGGAGTACGTGGACGACCCCGCCGAGGGCGTCGGCAACGCGGTGGCCGCGCTGCGCCCCGAGGGCGTGCTCAGCCTGCTCGCGGCCGGCCTCGGCGGCGCCGTGCTGGCCCGCGCCCTCGCCGGGCACTTCACCGAGGCCCGCCAGGCCCTCGCCGACCCGGACGGCCGCTGGGGCGAGGGCGACCCGGTGCCGCACCGCTTCACCCCCGAGCAGCTCACCGCCCTGGTCGAGGGCGCGGGCCTGCGGGTCGGCGCAGTACACGGCGTACGCGTCTTCGCCGACCTGGTGCCCGGCGTCCTGGTGGACACCGAGCCGGGCGCGCTGGACGCCCTGCTGCGGCTGGAGGCCGCCGTGGCGGAGCTGCCCGCCTTCCACTCCGTGGCCACCCAGGTCCACGTGCTCGGTGAGACGGGCGGGACCGGAGTGCCCGCCGAAGGCACCGGGGACTGAGCCCGCCCCGTGGGACACGGCGCTGATCAGGGGCGCGGCGGCGGATGGAGTACGCCACAAGCCCCCCGATCGAGGGGTTTGCGCCGTATGATCGAGGTACACCGACCGGCATGACGGGTCGGCCGCCGGGGAATGACAGCCTCAGCGGGCCTGGACGCCCTTACGTCCTGGTTGGCCAGATGGCGCAGAGGGGCGGGTTTCACGGGGGCGATTCCCTGCCTATCCTGAAAGGACCCCCCAGAGTCGCCCCGGCGACTGCACGATGAGGAGGACTCCGTGCCGCTCTCGGAGCACGAGCAGCGCATGCTCGAGCAGATGGAGCGAGCGCTGTACGCCGAAGATCCCAAGTTCGCGTCGGCGCTTGAGGGAAACGGGCTGCGGACCTACACCCGGCGCCGGGTCTATCAGGCGGTCGCGGGCTTCCTCGTCGGTATCGCGCTCCTCATGGCCGGTATGGTCGCCCAGTTGATCTGGATCAGTGTCGTCGGCTTCCTCGTGATGCTGGGCTGTGCCGTGCTCGCCGTCACTGGATGGCGCAAGGCACCCAAGCCGGGCGAAACCCCCAAGGGTCACACCGGGCGCCGCCCGGTCCGGCGGAAACGTACCGTCATGGAACGCATCGAGGACCGCTGGCAGCGCCGCCGGGACGAACAGGGCCACTGAGCCGCCGCGGACTCCCAAGGTTGTGTACGAGGGGGTGACCACCGGTCCCGGTGGTCACCCCCTCGCTCGTGCCCGGCTCCGCTAGCCCGCCCCGCGCACCGGCCGCAGCGCCGCC
>NZ_MUNH01000759.1:0-299 GCF_002154615.1 Streptomyces recifensis | reverse complement strand
GCGCCGGTCGCGGCTCCGGGGCGTACAGCACCTGCTCCAGGGCGGCCGCCACCCGGTGCACCGCGGCCCCGGCCTCCGTGTCCAGTCGCCCCAGCCGCACGATGCGGGCCGCCGAGCCGCGCGGGGTCAACGAGTCGTCCGGTGTCACTCCGTGGTCCCAGGCACTGTCGGTCAGTTCCCGCCAGGCCGCCAGCGTCCGCACGGCCGGGTCGGGGGAGTGCCCGTCCAGCCGGCGCGCCCGCACCCGTGTCCGCCACAGCAGCGGGGACAGCGGGAGCACCACCAGCGCCAGCGCGCCC
>NZ_MUNH01000758.1:0-561 GCF_002154615.1 Streptomyces recifensis | reverse complement strand
CGGGCGACCGGGTGCTGGTCTCCTGCATCACGTCGTGCGGCCGGTGCCGCTTCTGCCGGGAGGGCCGGTACGGCCAGTGCCTCGGCGGGGGCGGCTGGATACTCGGCCACCTCGTGGACGGCGCGCAGGCCGAGTACGTCCGGGTGCCGTTCGCCGACCTCTCCGTGCACCCGCTGCCGGCCGCCGTGCCGAGCGAGGTCGCGGTGCTGCTGGCGGACATCTTCCCCACCGCGTACGAGGTGGGGGTGCTCAACGGCCATGTCCGGGCGGGCGACACGGTGGTGATCGTGGGCGCCGGGCCGATCGGGCTGGCGGCCGTGGTCACGGCCCGGCTGTACGGCCCGGAGCGGATCATCGTCGTGGACCTGGCCAGGACCCGGCTGCAGGCCGCCCGGCGGCTGGGCGCTGATGTCATCGCCTTCGCCGGGGAGGACCCCCGGACGCTGGTGGACGACCTCACGGGCGGGCTCGGCGCGGACGTGGCCGTGGAGGCGGTCGGCGTACCGGAGAGCTTCGAGCTGTGCACCCGGGTGGTGCGGCCCTGCGGGCACGTGGCCAACG
>NZ_MUNH01000757.1:0-555 GCF_002154615.1 Streptomyces recifensis | reverse complement strand
CGGGGGTGCCGGGCAGGGAGGGGTCCGGGGTGAAGAGCCATTCGATCATCTCTTCCACCGTGAAACCGTTGTCCCGCAGGAGCGTCAGGGTGCCGGTGAGGCCCTTGACGACCTTGTCCTCGTCGATGAAGGCGGCGGGGACGTGCAGCGCGCGGTTCTCACCGCGGCGTACGGCGATGAGCTGGCCCTCCTTGACCAGCTGCCGCACACGCGTCACCTCGACGTCGAGCTTTTCCGCGATGTCGGGGAGGGTGAGCCAGGCGGGGACAAGAGCGTCGGTCTTGGTGTCAATCTCGGTCACGACATCTAGCCTGCCATCCCCCGCCGACAGCCGGTAGTCGGGCCACTCCGCACGCGGGCACCCGGCCTATCCGGCGACGGCCTGCTTCAGCGGGAGCGCGGGGTCCTTCAGGGCGTCGGCGTCCATCGGCGAGCCCCCCTCGATCAGCCGTCTGCCCTGGGCCAGGTCGCGCGGGCGGCCCACCGCCAGCAGGGCCACCAGACGTCCCTCGCGCAGCCAGCACACGGTCCAGGCGGGGTCGGCCGGGTCGCCGC
>NZ_MUNH01000756.1:341-621 GCF_002154615.1 Streptomyces recifensis | reverse complement strand
ACGGCGTCAGCGACGCCCAGTGGAAGGCCATCGGCCCGCTGCCCCGCCAGCACGGCATCCTCGCCGCGATGCTGCGCGAGGGCCGCCCGGTCCGCCTCGGGGACGTGCGCGAGGACCCGCGCTTCGAGGGCTGGCCGGACGCCCACCCCGAACTCGCCGACTTCCTGGGCCTGCCCGTACGCGACGGCGACGAGATCATCGGGGCGCTGTTCCTCGCCAACAAGAACTGCCCCCGACCGCAGGGCGGTTGCGGCTTCACGGCCGAGGACGAGGACCTGCT
>NZ_MUNH01000756.1:0-332 GCF_002154615.1 Streptomyces recifensis | reverse complement strand
CGCCCTGCGCCACTCCGGCGCCGACAACGTCCACGTCGACGTGGCACGGCGCGGCCGGGGAGCCGTCCTGCGTATCACCGACGACGGCCGCGGCTTCGACCCGACCGCCGTCCGCCGGGCCGGCCGCCACCTCGGCCTCGTCTCCATGCGGGACCGGGCCGACGGCGCGGGCGGCACGCTCACCGTGGAATCGGCGCCCGGCAAGGGCACCGCGATCGAGATGGAGGTGCCCGGTGGCTGAGCCGATCAGGGTGCTGCTCGTCGACGACCACCAGGTCGTCCGCCGTGGCCTGCGCACCTTCCTGGAGGTGCAGGACGACATCGAGGTGGTC
>NZ_MUNH01000755.1:0-5104 GCF_002154615.1 Streptomyces recifensis | reverse complement strand
ACCGGAGCCACGGCCACTTCCCGATAGGCGTCACCCATCTGCGACTTCAGGCTGCCGGTCCACCATCCGGCGCTGATCACCATGGCCACCTGCCCGGACTGGAACGCCCGGTAGACGTTGACACCGGGCTCGCTGGCCCCTCTGCTGACCAGACGGTGCTCCAGGTCCAGCACGGCCCGCCCGGCAGGTGAGTCGATGGCGGTGCGCCTGCCGTCCTCGGACACGAAGGTGCCCCCGGCCGCGTTGAGCAGGGCGAGGGTCTGGCCGACGGTGGTGGAGTCGTCGTAGGTGGAGAGGCCGAAGCCCTGGACCAGGGTGTTGCCGTACCGGTCGCGCCGGGTGGTGCGGTAGGCGATGTCCTCCAGCTCCCGCCAGGTGCGCGGGGGGTGGGTGACGCCGGCTTCCCGGAGCAGGCGCTTGTTGTAGTAGAGGGCGTACGTCTGCGCCTCGGTGGGGTAGCCGTAGACCTTGCCGCCGACGGATGCCGAGCCGACCGCCGCCGCGCCGTAGCCGCGGGTGATCTCCGCCGCGTCCTCGGGCGGGGCGGGGCGCAGGACACCGGCGCGGACGAGCTGGCCGTTCCACAGGCAGTACGGCTGGAGGATGTCGGCGCCCTGTCCGGCCGCCTGCCGGACCATGAACGTGGTCAGCAGGTCGTCGAACTCCACCGCCCTGGTGCGCACCTTGACCCGGTCGTGCGTGGAGTTCCACTCGTCCACCGGCCCCTGGAGGGCCGCCTTCAGCTCACCGCTCGCGTAGTGGGAGAGCAGAGTGAGGACGAGCGGGTCGCCGGGCCGTCCGGTGCCCTGGTGCGGCGCGGCACAGCCCGTCGCGAGCAGGGTTGCCGCGAGCGTGAAACGGCGGCGGCTCAGCCCGCGCGGCACTCCGGTCACCGGACCGCCTCCCGGCGCAGGACCCGGAACACCCGCGTCGTGTTGAACCCGGCCCGGCGGTACAGACGGGCCGCCGCGGACCGGTGATCGGTCCACAGGAACCACGCAGAGCCCGCGCCCAGCGCCCGCATCCGCTCCAGGACGAGGTGCAGCAGCACATTGCCCAGCCCGGTCCCGCGCATGTCGTCCAGCACCCCGAACGGGCCGAACCGCTCGATCGCCGACTCGTACGCCCCGTGCATCGCCCAGCCCACCAGCCGGCCCGAAGGGTCCCGTGCGACCACGATCCTGTCCAGCAAGGCGCCGTTCAGCAGGCACTCCCGGATCGCGCGCGCCCAGTCCGGCACGAAGTGGACGGCGGCGAGGGCGAGAAGTGCGGGCAGGTCGTCGTCGGTGGGGGTGCCGAACGCGTAACCCCGCGCGGTCAGTTCGGCGGCCCGGCGGCCGACCTCGGCAGGGAGGGCGTAGTCGGTCAGCGAGCGGTCCATGGCCACCGCCTCGTCGACGGTACGGAAGTCCATGGACTCCAGCAGGGCGGATGCCTCCGGGTACCTCTCGGCGTCCAGACCGGGGAGGAAGTAGTTCGGCGTGTACGGGGCGAAGTCGACGCGGGTGCGGCCGTGGGCGAGCAGCCAGTCCAGCGCGTCGGTCAGCAGTTCCCGGCCCACGCCACGTCCGCGGGCGGCCGGGTCGACGAAGAAGAAGGGGAGCCAGCCCTGTTCCGGTTCCAGGTCGGTGCCGGTCATCGGGGTCAGCCGGCGCACGGCGTAGGCCGCGCCGACGAGTGTCCCGTCCTCCACGGCGACCCGGAGGCCGGCCGGGTCGAAGTTGGCGTCGAGCAGCACCAGGGAGCGGAAGCGGTCCGCGGTGACGGGGTCGGCGGGCGCGCTCCGGCACCACGCCGCCACCAGCGGCGGACCGTCACCCGGCCGGAACCCGCGGATCAGGGTCCGGGCCCTCGTCGTGGGATCGGTCATCGACGTCCTTCCGTCTCAGGGGTAGAGCAGTACGTCCTCACCGGCCCACCGGGCGGGCGGTGCGGGCGGTTCGCACAGCCGCAGCGGGTCCTCGCCCGCGTCGACCGTCCGCCGCAGTTCGTCGGAGCCCCAGAGGCGGTCGACGAAGTCGCCGGACCAGGCGAAGTCGTCCGGGTAGAGCCGCCGCAGCGTGCCGAGCATGGCGACGGCGGTCCGTACGGGGGCGAACGCCTCGCGGTCCGTGACGTGGAGGTGGACCCCGCGCACGGGGCGGCCGGCGTGCTTGTCGAAGGTCGGCACGTAGCGGACCTCCCTGAAGTGCACTCCGGGCAGGCCGAGTTCGGCGAGCGCGGGGGCGAAGCGGGCGTCGACGTACGGGGCGCCGACGGTCTCGAAGGGCTGAGTGGTGCCCCGGCCCTCGGAGACGTTGGTGCCCTCGAAGAGGCAGGTGCCGGGGTAGACGACGGCTGTCGCGTACGTCGGCATGTTGGGCGAGGGCGCGATCCAGGGGAGGCCGGTGGCCTCCGCGTCCATCCTCCGCTGCCAGCCTGCCGCCTTGATCACGGTCAAGTCGGCCTGTCGTCCGGCCGCTTCGGCCACCGCCGACCTGTTGAGACACCAGGCGAGCTCCCCGCAGGTCAGCCCGTGCCGGATCGGCACCGGCGCCCGGCCGACGAAGCTCGCGAACGCCGGATCGAGCACCGGACCCTCACTGACGAGTCCCCCGAGCGGATTGGGCCGGTCGGCCACGACGAACCGCACGCCGGTGCGCGCGGCCGAGACCATCAGGTCGAACATCGTCCAGACATAGGTGTAGAAGCGCGCCCCGACATCCTGGAGGTCGTACACCAGCGCGTCCACGCCGCTGTTGATCAGCACCTTGTCGAGCCGATCGCCCTCGCGGCGGTACGTGTCGAAGATCGGCAGCCCGGTGGCCGGGTCGGCTTCGTCCGGCTCGCTGCCGCCCGCCTGGGCGGTGCCGTACAGCCCGTGCTCGGGGCCGAACAGTGCGGCCAGGTTCACGCCCGCCTCCATCAGCGCGGGCGCCGTCGGGGTCAGGTCGGGCAGCACGCAGGTGTGGTTGGTCACCAGCCCGAGCCGCCCCGGCCCGGCGAGACCGGGCACCGCGCACAGCCGGGCGATCCCGGTCGTCACCATCAAGTGGTCGTCCGTACTGCTCATTCTTCCCCCCTTATAAGAAATTCCCTTGAATGTCCCGAAATTGGGCAATGCAGCGGACACTACCCCCTGGCACTTGCGCCCTCCTGGCGACGACATTCCCCGTTCGGGTGAAAACCCGTTCGCCTCCGCCCACTTCGCCGCCGATCATCAGGTCATGTCACTGAGAGACACCCTCGCCCGAGTCGACGAGGACCTGGCCGCCGGCCGCGTCCCCGTCGCGCGCCCAGGCGGGCCGGTATCACGCGGACGCCAAGGGCTCCCTTGCGGCCGCCGGATGTCTGGTACTGGCCATCGCGTTTCTGGCCATCTGGGTGATCGGCGTCGTCGCCCTCTTCCGGTGAGCGCGTTCGGTTGGCTGGAAAGGGGTCCCTCCCGTGGGGGTTGACGGCTTCCTCGGGGTTTGCGGTCGCTACCTCGGGGGCGGGGCATCGGGGGCGCATGGGATCTTTCCGGGCCTGGCAGCAGCGGTGCGGCCCGACGGGTCCTCTATCACGCCCCCTCGGTGCAATGGTTGCTTCACGACGACTTCAGGTCCGGGGGGTCAGGAGGGGCCATTCGGAACGTGGCGTACTCCGGTGTGACTAGCATGTGGGCGTAACCGGACTGGAAGATCGCCTTCCTCCGAGGCGGCCGCTTCCGGACCCGCGATCGAGGCGTTCGGTCGCCGATTCTTCTGCTCGCAGACCGAGGGACCGCGGAATGTCAGTTCCTGCACCGTCCGTTCAACACCGCTCGACGACCGCCCGGCGCAGTTCATGGGCGGTGCCCGCGGCCGTGGTGGCGGTGACCGCAGTGGCGGCCGCCGTCGCGGTCGGCGCGGCGCCGTCCGGCACCCGCAGACGGACCCTGATCGTCGCGGGCGCCGGCTGGGCGTGCGTCGCCGTCGCGGTGCTCGTCGGACACCTCCTCGTCCGCCGGGCCAGGCTCGCCGCCGCCACCCAGGCCGCCGAGAACGACCGGCTCCGCGCGCAGGCGCAGCAAACGGCCACGCAGACCGGCCACTTGGTCAACGTCACCCTGCCCTCCCTGCACAACCTGGTGCTGAGCGGCAGCGGTGCCGCCGACGCGCTCGCGGGTGTGTCGATGCCCAACGACCAGAACCTGCGCCGGCTCGCCCAGCTCTCCGCCGGCGCCCTGGAGGAGGCCGTGGGCCGCGCGGCCGCCGCCGACGAGGAGTCCCGGCAGACCCAGGAGGCGCTGGGCGAGGTGCTGGCCGAGGTGGACCGGCTCGGCCGGGAGACGCTGCCCGCCGCCGTCGCCCGGCTCGCCGAGGGCCGGTCGGCCGACACCGTCCTCGGTGAACTCGCGCTTCCGCAGATGCCGTTGATGCACGAGCTGAGCGAGCTGGTGGTCCGAGAACTGGCGCGCAGCGAGCGGCGCGCGGGCGGTGCCCGGATCGCCTCCACCAAGGCACTCAGCCGCGTACAGGCCAAGGCCGTCAGCATGCTGGCCGACCTGCGGGCGATGCAGGACGAGCACGACGGCAAGATGCTCGGTGACCTGATGCGGCTGGACCACAAGACCTCCCAGCTCGTGCTGATCGCCGACCGGCTGGCGCTGCTCATGGGCGGCAAGACCAGCCGTACCTGGAACAAGCCGATCCGGATGGAGAGCATCCTCCGGGGCGCCATCGGCCGTATCGCCGCCTACCAGCGGGTGCGGCTGCACTTCACCTCCCAGGCCGCGATCTCCGGATTCGCCGCCGAAGGCGTGATGCACCTCCTCGCCGAACTGATCGACAACGCGGCCAACTTCTCGCCGCCCACCGACGAGGTGCACGTCTACGTCGAGGAGCACCGGGCCGGCATCGTCGTCACCGTCGAGGACAGCGGACTGACCATGTCCGAGGCGGCCATGCGGCACGCCGAGGGCGCGGTGGCCGGCAGCATGGCCGACCTCGCCTCCCTCCAGGGCACCCGGCTCGGCCTCGCCGTGGTCGGACTGCTCGCGCTCAAGTACCGGATCAACGTCAGCTACCGCCCCTCCTCGCGCGGCGGCACCGGCGTGGTCGTCCTGCTGCCCCGGCACCTCATCGCGCAGCAGCGCGACCCG
>NZ_MUNH01000754.1:0-5679 GCF_002154615.1 Streptomyces recifensis | reverse complement strand
GAAGGTCGCGGTGAGGTCCTGGGGCTGGTGGACGCGGGCCGTGGTGGTGACCGTGCAGCCCAGGGCGTGCAGTTCGGCCTCCAGGTTGGGCAGCGGGAGCAGGTGGGCGTGCCGGTGCGGGAGCCAGTACGGGCCCAGAAGGGTGGCATAGGCGCTGTCGGGGGCCGGGGCCTCGACGACGAGGTGGCCGCCGGGGCGGAGTACGGCCAGGGCGGCCCGGAGTTCGGCGCGCGGGTCGGGGACGTGGGCCAGGTGGTGGAGCATGCTGACCACGTCGTAGCGGGCGCGCAGCCGGTCGGTGACGCCGGGCGTGGTGAGCAGCCCCCGGTGAGCCTCCTCGACCCGGCCCTCGGCGAGCGCCCGTTCGACCCGCGCGGTGGGGTCGAGTCCGTCGAAGCTGGTGTACGGGAAGAACTCCCGCGCGGCCTCCGGGAAATGGCCGTGCCCGGTCCCGACGTCGAGCCAGCTCTCGGGGTCGGCCAGCCCGGCGAGGGCGCGGGCGGTGGCGCGGTGGGAGCGGCCGGACGACGCGGGGGCGTCGGCGGGCGACCGGGGGTTCTGGAAGGCGTGGGCGCACCCCTCGCACTCGTCGAGGGCGACGGCTCGGGGCCCGCGCAGCCGGGTGCGCAGGCGGGCCGAGCCGCACCAGGGACAGTCCTCGCGGCGCGGGCCGGGGAACCGGTCGCTGACCTGCGGGGCGGAGGACGAGGACGGCATGGCGGCTCCTGTACGGGCATTTCGCGGTAAACCGGAACGTATGGGATGCCGATCTTGGGTGCAATGACGTGCGCCGGGCGTGGTGGCGGTGTGGCGCGGGATGCCTCGCGCGCGGGCGGTACTGTTCCGCGAATGGACAGCCTTCAACTCGACGACTTCACCGATCTGATCGAGCGCCCGGACGGCGGCGTGCGCCGGGACGCCGAGGCGCGGCGGGAGCGCCTGGCCGTACCGTCCGGCGCGCTGGGCCGGCTGGACGAGCTGGGCGAGTGGCTGGCGGCCGCGCAGGGCGCGGTGCCGGTACGGCCCGTCGAGCACCCGAAGCTGGTCCTCTTCGCCGGTGACCACGGCATCGCCTCCCTCGGCGTCTCCAGGCGCCCGGAGGCCGGCGCGGCCGCCCTGGTCCGCGCGGTGCTCGAGGGCGCGAGCCCGGCCGCGGTGCTGGCCCGCCGGCTGGACGTGCCGGTACGGGTGGTCGACCTGGCCCTGGACTGCGACCCGGACGCCTTCCCCGCCGAGGTGACCCGGCACCGGGTGCGGCGCGGCAGCGGCCGGATCGACATCGAGGACGCGCTCACCGCCGAGGAGGCCGAGGCGGCCTTCCGGGCGGGCATGGCGGTCGCCGACGAGGAGGCCGACTCCGGTACGGACCTGGTGGTGCTCGGCGACCTGAGCGTGGGCGGCACGACGGCGGCGGCGGTACTGGTGGCCGCGCTGTGCGGGACGGACGCCTCGGTGGTGACCGGGCGCGGCGGCGAGGCCATCGACGACCTGGCCTGGATGCGCAAGTGCGCGGCGGTGCGGGACGCGCTGCGCCGGGCCCGTCCGGTCCTCGGCGACCAGCTCGAACTGCTGGCGACGGTGGGCGGCGCCGACCTGACGGCGATGACCGGGTTCCTGCTCCAGTGCGCGGTGCGCAAGCTGCCGGTGATCCTGGACGGCGTGGTGGCCGCGGCCTGCGCGCTGGTGGGGCAGCGGGTGGCGTTCCGGGCGCCGGACTGGTGGCTCGCGGGCCACGACAGCGGTGAGCCGGGGCAGGCCAAGGCGCTGGACCGGATGGCGCTGGAGCCGCTGCTGACCCAGGGCGTACGGGTCGGCGAGGGCGCGGGCGCACTGCTGGCCCTTCCCCTGGTCCGCTCGGCCGCGGCGCTGGCCGCCGAGCTTCCGGAGCGGCCGGAGACCGAGAAGGCCGTGGAGTCCGCAGAGTCCGGACAGAGCGTCTAGCCCGGCCGCATCCCACGGCGCCGATGAGCGCGATTCCCGGCAAATGCGGACATATGATCACCGCTCATGGGAGATGTCCGAGTTGCCGACCGGTCGTGCGAGCCGGACCGACGGACGGAGCCGGACCGGCGGACCGAGCAGCCGGGGCGGCGGCCGGGCGGGGTGTCGTCCCGCCGGGCCGCCGCCGGTGCCGTCTGGTACCTGCGGGCCGTCGCGTTCGTCAACTTCCTCAGCGCGGTGTGGGTCTCGCTGGGCCAGGACGTGCGCCGCCACAACCAGGAGAACCTGTTCACGCCGTATCTGCTGACGGCCGGCTTCGCCTCGGGTGTGTTCACCGCCTTCCTGGCCATCACCATGCGGCGGCGCAAGCGGGCCGCGTGGATTCTCAACCTGGTGCTCAGCGGGGCGTTCCTGGCACTGTTCGCCATCGCCATGGCCTTCCCGGAGATCCGCCGCTCCCCGCAGAACTGGGTCTCCCTGGCACTGACGGCCGCCTTCGTCGCCGTCCTGCTGGTCGGCCGCCGGGAGTTCTACGCCAAGGGCGACCGCGCCAACCCCCGCCTCGCCACGGCCGTGGCCCTCGGTGGCGGTACGGCGGCCTCGCTGCTCGCCGCGCTGCTGGTGACGGCCACCAACCAGGCGCCCGACGCGGCCCGTTCGACGTTCTGGGAGCGCTGGCAGTACGGCACGCTGCGACTGGTGTCGGTGGCCACCGAGGAGTCCGGCTTCCCCGGCATCGACCCGCCCAACTGGGCCGACGTCAGCGTCAACGTGCTCAGCACCGCCCTCCTCCTCGCCGTCCTGTACGCCGCGTTCCGCTCCCGCCGCGCCGTCGACCCGCTCACCGAGGACGACGAGGAGCGGCTGCGGGAGCTGCTGGAGCGGCACGGCGAACGCGACTCCCTCGGCTACTTCGCGCTGCGCCGGGAGAAGAGCGTGCTGTGGTCCCCGACCGGCAAGGCGGCCGTCGCCTACCGGGTGGTGGGCGGGGTCAGCCTGGCCTCCGGAGACCCGCTGGGCGACCCCGAGGCATGGCCCGGCGCCATCGCGCCCTGGCTCGCCGAGGCGCGGGCCCACGGCTGGATTCCCGCGGTGATGGGCGCGAGCGAGGAGGCCGGGACCGTCTACGCCCGGCACGGCCTGGACGCCCTCGAACTCGGCGACGAAGCCGTCGTGGAGGTCGCCGACTTCACCCTGGAGGGCCGCGCCATGCGCACCGTGCGGCAGGCGTACAACCGCGTGCGGCGGGCCGGGTACGAGGTGCGGATGCGGCGGCACGAGGACATCCCGGCGGCCGAGATGGCCCGTCTCGTGGAGCGGGCCGACGACTGGCGGGACGGCGCCACCGAGCGCGGCTTCAGCATGGCGCTGGGCCGGCTCGCGGACCCCGGGGACGGCCGGTGCGTGATGCTGGAGTGCACCGACGCGGAGGGGCGGCTGCGCGCCCTGCTGTCGTTCGTGCCCTGGGGTCCGGGCGGGCTCTCGCTGGACCTGATGCGCCGTGACCGGGACAGCGACAACGGCCTGATGGAGTTCATGGTGATCGACCTCCTGCGCCGGTCGCGGGAGATCGGGGTCACCCAGGTCTCGCTGAACTTCGCCGTGTTCCGGTCGGTGTTCGAGCGCGGCGCCCGTCTCGGCGCGGGGCCGGTGCTGCGGCTGTGGCGCTCGCTGCTCAGCTTCTTCTCCCGCTGGTGGCAGATCGAGTCGCTGTACCGGGCCAACGCCAAGTACCGCCCCATCTGGGAGCCCCGCTTCCTGCTCTTCGAGAAGAGCGCCGACCTGCCCCGCATCGCCCTGGCGGCGGCCCGCGCGGAGGGGTTCCTGGAGGCGCCGGGCCTGCCGAAGTGGCTGCACCGCAGACAGCTGGAGACCCACCGGTGAGAGCGTGGGCCCGCGCCGAGTGGGGCCCGCTGTACGCGGCCCTGCGGACGGCGCTGCTCGCGCGCGGCCCGCTGCTCGGGGCGCCGCTCACGCTCGGCGCGGTGGGCCTGACCGCGCTGCTCCAGTTCGTGCAGAACCAGCCCTGGGGCTTCGCCCTGGTGGAGGCGGCCGGCGCCGTACGGGCCGCCGACCCGCTGTGGCTGGCCCTGCTGCGCACCCCGCTGTCCCTGTTCGTGCCCGCCCTGGACCTGCCGGTGTGGGGCGCGCTGGCCCAGGTGCTGTGCGTGTTCGGCATCGCGGAACTCTGTCTCGGCCGCCGCCGCACCCTGCTCATCGCCTACACCGCCACGCTCGCCGGGACGCTGTACGCCCGCGCCGGCGTCGCCCTCGGCCCGCACGCCCCCTTCGGCCTGCCCGCCTCGGACGCCCTCGTGGTGGACACCGGCCCGTCGGCGGCCGTGGTGGGCCTCGCCGTGTACGTCGCGGTACGGCACCACGCCCGCGTGACGGCGGTCGCGGTACCGGCCGCGATGGTGATCGAGGTGCTGCTCAAGGACAACCTGGCCGGCAAGGAGCATCTCGCGGCCCTGCTCGCCGTGGGCACCCTGTGCCTGGCGGGGCTTCAGCCGCCCCTCGGCAGCCGGGCCGGGGACGGGTCGGGCTTGCCGCCGATCCAGTCCTGAACCACCCGCTGGGGCCCGGCCCAGCGCCGGTCGTGCCGGTAGGCCCGCAGCAGGGACCGGGCGCGGGCGCGCGGGCGCCGGCCGTAGAAGCGCCGTGCCCAGAACGAGGCCGGCCGGGCCAGCCGGATGGCGCCCGCCAGGGCCAGCAGCGGCACGATCGCGCCGAACACGGCGGTACGGGCCTTGCCCTTGCTCAACGCGACCAGCGAGACGAGGAAGTTGGCGGTGACGAAGGCGATGACCTCGCCCCGGTCCTGCAGCTCGTCCTGCGAGAGGTCGTTGACCCCGAAGGGCGAGAAGCCGGCGAGCAGCAGCCCGACCAGCGCGGCGGTGACGACCACGACCTCGACGCTCTTGCGCCCCTCCGCGCTCCAGTACACGTCGTCCAGATGCAGGATCAGCGCGAACTCGTCCAGCACCAGCCCGGCGCCGATCCCGAAGACCACGGCGGCGATCGCGCCGCCCGCCCCGTGCCGGTCGCTGGCGACCGCGCCGAAGCCGCCGACGACGGTCAGCACCACACCGGGCACCACGTGATGGATGTGCATCCCGCCCGCCTGGACGTTGCCGAACGGGCCCTTCCCGGCGCGGATCAGCCGGACGATGATCCGGGTCACGACGAAGGTGAGCACGAACGAGAAGAGGGCCAGCAGCAGCGGAAGCTTGCCCGGTTCCAGGATGTTCCGCTCCCACCAGTGCCCCATGCGCGCACTTTATCCCCGGCCCGCCGACCGGGCCCGGCGACAGCCCCGGTAGCCTGCGCCGATGTCCGAGACCCCGCCGCCCCACCCGCTCGACGGGCCCCGCTTCGCCTTCGGCACCCTCACCGTGATCCCGGTCCGGGTGCACCGCTGGGACCGGACGGCCGCGCGGGCGGGCATGCTGTGCGCACCGCTGACCGGACTGGCCGTCGGCCTCGCGGCGGCCGGGCTCGGACTGTCGCTCCTGCTGCTGGGCGCGGGCCCGCTGCTCGCCGCCGTCGCCTCCACCGCCGTACCGGCCGCGCTCACCCGCGGGCTGCACCTGGACGGGCTCGCCGACACCGCCGACGGGCTGGGCAGCGGCAAGCCCGCCGAGCAGGCCCTCGCCATCATGAAGCGGTCCGACATCGGGCCGTTCGGCGTGGTCGCCCTGGTGCTGACGCTGCTGGCCCAGGTCGCCGCGCTCGCCG
>NZ_MUNH01000753.1:0-560 GCF_002154615.1 Streptomyces recifensis | reverse complement strand
CGAACAGCTCGGCCGGCTGCTGCGCGAGGCGCGCGGCCCGCGGAGCATGACCGACGTCGCCGCGGTCGCCGGCATCTCCGCCGAGACCCTCCGCAAGATCGAGACCGGCCGGGCTCCGACCCCCGCCTTCTTCACCGTCGTGGCGCTGGCGCGGGCGCTCGGGCTCTCCATGGACGAGCTGGTCGTCCGCTGCGCGCCGGTCCCGGTCTGAGCCGTTCCGCAAACTGTGCGTAGCAGGCCCGTAACACGGCTGGTGTTGCCTGGCTCCCGCAGTGCTGGCGAACGGGCGGGAGCCGGTCGATGGCGGAACAACTCACGGCGGTGGCAGGGGAGTTCGGGTTCTACCTGGACGGCCTCCTGTCCCGCCTCGACCAGGACGCGGGCTGGTGCGGGGTCTTCCGGCACCGCGACCCGGACGGCATGCGCGCCTGCCGCGAAGGGCGTGAGGTGCCCCCGTGGGACGTGGTCGACGCCCTGCTGCGGGATCTCGCGGCGGCGTACGGAACCGTGCCGGCCCTGGCCGAGCGCGAGCGGGCCCGCGCGCTGCACACGGCGGCCCT
>NZ_MUNH01000075.1:0-31760 GCF_002154615.1 Streptomyces recifensis | reverse complement strand
CTCCGGCCTCGAAGACACTGCCGATGCATGCGGCGAAGAAGACCCCTCGTGCCGCCGCGGGTTGCCGGGCAGCCGGACGAGCCGGCCCACCTCGGGGGACGTCGTCGGTCCAGGCAGGCACCAGATCGCCCGCGCCCATTCGGCGCAGCGCAGTGGTCGCTCCGCGGACCAGCGGGGCGGGAAGGACGTGCCCGGTGTTGAGGGCGGTGCGCACGCCCTTCACGGCCGGGCCCCAGTGACGGGCCACCGCATCGCCGACGCGTTGTGCCGTAGCGCTGTGGCGCTCGGAGCGCAGCCGCTTCATCACCGCTCCGGTGTCGATGGTGACCGGGCAGGCGGTCACGCACAGGCTGTCGGCGGCGCAACTGTCCACCGCCGCGTACGCGTAATCGTCCTCCAGCGCGCGCTTTCGTTCGTGGTCCCCAGCAGCCGTCGCCAGTGCGATCTCGCGTTGCAGCGCGATGCGCTGCCTGGGGGTGGTGGTGACGTCTGCGGTGGGGCAGACCGGCTCGCAGTAGCCGCACTCGACACACGCGTCCACGGCGGGATCGACCGGGGGGACGCTTTTGAGGCCGCGCAGGTGGACAGTCGGGTCCTCGTCCAGGAGCACGCCCGGATTGAGCACGCCGTGCGGGTCGCACAGCCTCTTGACCTCGCGCATCACCTCGTAGAGCTCGTCGCCGTACTGGCGGCGGACGAAGGGCGCCATGGCGCGGCCGGTGCCGTGTTCGGCCTTGAGAGTGCCGCCCTGGTCGAGGACGAGGTCGACCATGTGGTCGGTGAAACGGGCATAACGCGCGGTCTCGGCGGGGGAGTCGAAGTCCTGGGTGAGCATGAAGTGCAAGTTGCCGTCGCGGGCGTGCCCGAAGATCACGGCATCCTCGTAGCCGAACTGACCGAAGAGCTCTGTCAGACGGGTGCACGTCCCCGTGAGCCGTTCCATGGGCACGGCGATGTCTTCCAGCAGCGCCGTGGTACCGGGGCGGCGAGCTCCGGCCACCGCGGTGTACAGGCCCTTGCGCAGATGCCAGAGCCGGGACCGGACTCGAGGGTCGCTCACCAGCGTCGCGCTGCCGACCACGGGCAACCGATCGAGCACCGCCTGCGCGGCCGCGGTCCGTTCTGCCAGCTCCTCGGCGCTCTCTTCGGCGAACTCCACCAGCAGGGCGGCATGTCGCTCCACCCGCAGTCCGCGCAGCACCTGTGCTGTGTCGGGGGACTGCTGTGCCACACGTAGCGAGGCGGCGTCCAGCAGTTCCGCGGTACGGGCGCCGACGGCCAGCAACGCCGGCAGGGCGTCGGTGGCCTCAGCCATCCCGGCCAGGACCAGCAGACCCGTCGCGGTGTGCTTGAGTACCGGCACGGTGCGGAACACCGCCTCGCCGACGAAGCCGAGCGTGCCTTCGCTGCCGATCATGAGGTGGGCCAGGACCTCCACCGGGTCGGTATGGTCCAGGAAGGAGTTGAGCCCGTACCCCATCGTGTTCTTCATCGCGAAGAGCCGCTCGACGGTCCGGCGCGCGGCGGGAGAGTCGCGTACCTGATCGCGCAGCCGGAGCAGCCCGGCGTGCAGATCCGGTTCCCGGGCCCGTAGCGCCGCGTCGGCGTCCGGGTCGGAGGAATCGACCACGGTGCCCGAGGCGAGGACGAACTGCAGCGACTCCATGGTCCGGTAGGCGTTGTCGCGGGTGCCGCAATTCATGCCGCTGGAGTTGTTGGCGACGAGGCCGCCGATGGTGCACGCGGCCTCGCTCGCCGGGTCCGGGCCCAGCCGGCGCTGGTGGCGGGCCAGACGGGCGTTGGCCTGTCGGACCGTCAGCCCGGGCTGCAGCCGGATGCGCCGGCCGTCGTCGAGCACCTCGGCGCCGCGCCAATGGGTGCGTACGTCCAGCAGGATGCCCTCGCCGCCCGCCTGCCCCGCCAGGCTGGTGCCGCCCGAGCGCAGTGTCAGCGGCACGCCCGCCGCGCGCGCGCCCGCCATCAGGGCGCCCACTTCCGCCACGGACGCGGCGCTCACGACGGCGCGCGGGGTGAACAGGTAGGGGGAGGCGTCGTGGGCGGCCGCGATCCGGCGGGGTAGTTCGGTCCGCACCCTGGCCGGCTCACTCACGCATGAGGCGAGCACGTCGGCCAGAGCATCGCGCCGGCCATGTGGGGTGGGTGTGGCAGCAGGGCTCATGATTCCTCGTACGTACGGGGGACCGGGGCAGTGCGCGGATTCCCTACCGCCCGTACACCACCCCGGCAATGGGAATGAATTCAGGTGCTACGCGTTGCCGTCACCGCCGACCGGTGACCGCCGAGGCACGACCGGAGTCCCGCCTCTCGCCGTCGGCCAGGTCCGCGGGCGGCTCGGGCGCGCGGTGGAACAGACTGAGCAGACCGCCGACGGCCAGGGTGACCAGGACACCGATCGGCACCAGCCACTGGGCGGCGATGGCCGTGGGAACGGTGGCGCCGGCCACGTCGACGTCGATCTTCACTCCTCGCACGATGTAGGTCATGACACCGATCGTCACGACGAACGCCACTATCGAGTCGGTTTCGTTCGCCCGGCGTACGAGGCGGCCCAGCAGGAAGGCGCCGAGCAGCGCACCGTAGGTGTATCCGGCGATGGTGAGGCCCGTGAGGTAGACGTTGCCCGTACTGGTGCTGAAGGCACAGGCGAACACCGCCATCAGCACCGCCCACACCAGCGTCATCACCCGCGCGAGTCTGAGCAGGAACTCCTCCGAGGGGCTGCCGCGGAAGAAACTGTGAATGATGTCGGCGACCGTCGAGTTCGACATGGAGTTCAGGGCAGACGACAACGACCCCATCGCCGCCCCGAGGATGCCCGCCACGAGCAGGCCCGAGATCACCACCGGCAGCCCGTGCAGGATGAAGTTCGGGTAGAGGTTGTCGGAGCTGGCCAGACCCAGCTGGTCGAAGCTCTTGCCCCTGTTGTAGGACCACAGCAGGGCGCCGACGAGGGAGAAGGCGGCAAACTGGATGGCGACGAAGACACCCGAGAAGATCATGGCCTTCTGACCCTCGCGCAGGGAGCTGGTGGCCAGGATGCGCTGCACGATCAGCTGGTCCGAGCCATGGCTGGCCATCGAGAAGATGGCACCGCCCACGATCGCGGTCGGCAGGGCGAACGGACTGGTCAGGACATGGACCGGGTCGAGGCCGGTGTCGAACAGCTTGAACTTGCCCGCGTCCAGGGCGTGGGAGAAGCCATCGGCGCCGACGTGCCCGGACAGGACGGCGATCGTCAGGATCGCGCCGCCGAGGTACAGGCCCATCTGGATGGCGTCGGTCCAGATGACCGCCTTGATGCCGCCGAGGTAGGTGTACACGACGGTGATCACCGTGAGCACGATGATGATGAGACGGAAGCCGGCATGCACCCCCAGCTCGTCCAGCAGCAGTTTGATGGGGATGGCGGAGGCGAACAGCCGCACACCCTCGGCGAGGAGTCGGGTGAACACGAACGTCACCGAGGCGAGCCCCTGCAGCTTCAGACCGAATCGGTCACCCAGGTACTGATAGGCGCTGACGAAGCCACCGCGCTTGTACAGCGGGATGAGCACCGTGGCGACCACGACGCGGCCGATGATGTAGCCGAGGGCCAGTTCGACGTTGCCGAAGCCCTGCCCGCTGTAGGCCCCGCCGGGCACGCTGATGACGGTGAGGACACTGGTCTCGGTGGCCACCACCGAGAACGAGACCGTCCACCAGGGCATGTGCCCCTCGCCGACGAAGTAGTCCTTGGACGTCTTCTGCCGTCCGGCCTTCCGCAGGCCGATGACGGCGATCACCACCAGGTAGGCGACGATCACCAGCAGGTCGAGTTGCCGCACGAAATTCTCCTAGTTGGAAGCGGCCGCCGGGGCAGCCTGCATAGCGGGGACGACGCCGGAGGGGTAGTCCCCCCGTACACGCACGACATGGGACTCGTGTGGGAGCGAAGTGCTGAGCGCCAGCAGCCGACCGCCGTCGAGCGGAGTACCGAGAGCCTCCCGCAGGCGAACCCGGCCTGCCGCAACGGCGAGCGCTGCACGAAGAGGCGCCAGAAGCGGCTCACCGATGCCTACGAGCCCACCGGTGAGCGCGATGTCGACCGCACTGTCGCCAAGCGGCCTCCCAGCTGCCACCACGGACTGGGCCAGTTCCGCGGCTGCCTCGTGAAGAATGCTTCCGGCAGCCTCGTCACCTTCGGCGGCGAGCAGGGCGATGTCCGGTGCGAACGAGGCGGCGGTGCGCGCGGGATTGCCGTCACCGGCCACCACCGCGGGCCACTGCCCTACAGCGCCGAAGCGCTCGACGGCCGCCGCCAGCAGGGCAGTGGCCGGACCGCGTCCGTCATGGGCCCGCAGTGCGGCCCGCAGTCCGGCCAGCCCGATCCAGGCGCCGCTGCCCGCGTCGCCGAGCCATGGTCCCCACCCGTCGACGCGGGCGAAGACACCACCCGCTCCGATCCCGACGGCTACCGCGCCGGTGCCGATGGCGAGCACCACACCGGTTTCTCCGTTCAGCGCACCGGCGTGGGCGGTGATCGCATCGCTCGTGACAGCCACCTCTCGAGTGGGGAGGTCGCGCAGCAGTAGGCGGGCCATGGCCCGCGCTGCCTCTGGCGCGGTGGCAGCCCCGGCTGCGCCCACGCAGACCGTTGCCAGAGGGAGGGCATGCCCTCCCTCCAGAAGCGGCCGTACTGCGGCCAGAACCGCGTCGCGCGAGGCGATCACGCCGTCCTTTGCTGCCAGTCCGGGCGCGCCCTCCACCTCATGGACGTCACCGGTGGGACCCGTGCCCCTCCAGAGCGCGGCACGACAACCCGTCTTGCCGAGGTCCACTGCCACTACTGCTGTCATCGCATGCCTTCGGGAGTGCGGAAGTCCTGCCGCGCGTCGACCGGTGAGGGCGAGGCCCTGAGGCCCGGCGCGGGTGCTGCTGGCTAGCGAGTATTGGAAGCAGAAGCTGCGCATGTCAAGAAGTAACTTGAAGTCGAATCTGACGTAAATATTTGACGTCCCTCCGTCGGGAGCCTAGCCTGAGCGCCTCGACCAGGAGGAACGCATGACGCATCCCGCTGAAGATCGCCAGTCGGCTGCGGAGGAGGCTCCGGATTCGACTGCGCTCGCGCGCATTCATGCCGCCTTGCCCTCACTCCCGCCTTCGGAGCGACGCGTGGCCGACGCAGTCCTGTCCGATCCCGGGAAGGCCGCCGAACTCTCCATCACCGCGCTCGCCGAGCGGGCTGAGACCTCGGTTGCCACGGTGATGCGCTTCTGTCGAGCCATCGAGATCACCAGTTACCCGCAGCTCCGTCTCGCACTGGCCGCATCGGCTGCCCGCGAGTACGCGCTCGGGGGCGGCCGACCGGTCCCGGGCACCGACATCGGGGCGAACGACACCTTGCGGGAGATCACCGACAAGATCATCTACAGCGAGGTGCGGGCCCTCGAGGACACGGGGGCTGAGCTGGACGTCGAGGCGTTGGGCAAGGCGGTGGACGCCGTGTGCCGGGCCCGGCGCATCGACATCTTCGGCGTCGGCGCCAGCGCCTTCGTCGGGCAGGATCTTCACCAGAAGCTGCATCGCCTCGGCCACATCGTCTTCACCTGGGCCGACCGGCACGCCGCGTTGACGGCGAGCGCACTCCTCACTGCCGAGGACGTGGTGGTGGGTATCTCCCATTCAGGAGAGACGGAGGACACCGTCGAACCCCTCCAAGCCGCAGCGAAGCGCGGCGCCACCACGATCGCCTTGACCAATGTCCCCGACTCCACACTCGCGCGGACCGCGGATGTGGTGCTGGTGGCCTGCGCTCGGGAGACATCCCTGCGCTCCGGCGCGACGGTCAGCCGCATCGCCCAACTGGCACTCGTGGACTGCCTGTTCGTCGGAGTAGCCCAGCGATCCTTCACCGCCACCTCCGCCGCGCTGCACGAGACGCACCAGGCTGTCCAGTCCCGTAGGCGCCCGAAGCGCAAGCGTGACGCCCCGGGCGCCGACTGAGCCCCGTTGCCCTGCGCCGCCCCGAACTCCACTTCATCCGACTTCTCCAAAGGACACCCGCACAGTGGACCTGAGCACCCTCGGAACCGAAACCCGCAATGAGCGGACCACCGACCTCGACCGCATGCCGACCGACGAACTCCTGGCTGTCATGAACGCAGAGGATCAGTCCGTCGCCCTGGCGGTGCGTGACGCCCTTCCCCAGATCGCGCCCGCCGTCGAAGCGGCTGTCGACTCCCTGCGGCGAGGCGGACGCCTGATATACGTCGGATCCGGCACGAGCGGCCGTCTCGGCCTGCTGGACGCCGTCGAGTGCCCGCCGACCTTCGGCACACCGCCCGAGCAGGTCGTGGGGCTGCTGTCGGGCGGACCCGATGCCTTCGCCGTCGCCGTCGAGGGTGCTGAGGACCAGCCCTCTGCCGCTGCTGCCGACCTCGACGAGATCGCGGTGAACGAGCGGGACATCGTCGTCGGCCTGGCCGCCAGCGGCCGTACCCCGTACGTGATCGGAGCCTTGCGGCACGCCGCGTCCCGCGGTGCGGCGACGGTGTCGGTCGCCTGCAACCGCGACGCGATCATCAGCCGTTACGCCGACTTCCCGATCGAGGTGCTCACCGGCCCCGAGGTACTGACCGGCTCGACGCGGCTGAAGGCCGGCACCGCCCAGAAGATGGTCTGCAACATGCTGTCCACCGCCGCCATGGTCCGGCTGGGAAAGGTGTACGGAAATCTGATGGTCGACGTCAAGGCCAGCAATGAAAAGCTCGTCGACCGCATCCACCGCATGGTCGTCGAGGCGACCGGTGCCGACTCCGAGGCAGCGGCCGAGGCGTTGCGCAAGGCGGACGGCCACGCCAAGACCGCCATCGTCATGCTCAGTGCGGGAACCACCCGCGAGGACGCCCTGCGGCGCCTGGACGAGGCGGACGGTGACACGCGGCTGGCCATCCACCTCTGACATCCGACGCGTCGGCGACCGACGGCACGGAACATCCGCATGATCCCGATTGTTAACCGTTCAACGAATGTGTACCGGGAAGATCGGCAACCGCCTGGATGTCCGCCCTTCACGTAGGTGCTCGGTCAGGCAGGGCCTCGGCGAAGGCCCGTCAATCGTGAGGGATGAGGATGTTGTGCGTGGTGTAACCCGTCGAAGAGTGCTCGGAATGGCCGCCGGAGCCGCAGCCACCGCCGGTGGGGTGAGAAGCGGTGTCCTGACGCCGTCATCATCCCTGGCGGCCCCGAGCGCCCCACGAGGCGTCAAGCCCGTCGCCGCTGAGCCGGCTGCCCGACTCATCGGGGACGGCTCCACCGCCTACACCGGCAGGCAGCCGCGCCAGCCGGGTGCGCCGGTACCCCTGGAGCCCGGGCAGATCCCCCCGCAGTTCGTCATCTTCTCCTGGGACGGGGCGGCTGAGGTCGGCAACGGTCTCTTTCCGCGTTTCCTCGACCTGGCCGAGGAACACGATGCGCACATGACCTTCTTCCTCTCCGGCCTCTACCTGCTACCGGAAGCGAAAAGGCGCCAGTACGACCCGCCCAACAATCCGCGTGGTGCGTCCGACATCGGTTACCTCGCTGACGCCCATATCCAGGCGACCCTGTCCGGCGTCCGCCGGGCCTGGCTGGACGGCCACGAGATCGGCACTCACTTCAACGGACACTTTTGCAGCGGTCCCGGCAGCGTGGACAGATGGACGCCGCGGCAGTGGCGCAGTGAGATCGACCAGGCCAAGTCCTTCGTGAAGCAGTGGCGCACCAACACCGGCTGGACCCACCTGCCTTCCCTGCCCTTCGACTACGACAGGGAACTGGTCGGCAGCCGCACACCCTGCCTCATGGGTCAGGAGCATCTGCTGGTCGCCGCCCGGGAACTGGGATGGCGCTACGACGCCTCCTCACCCGGCGGCCGCCAGGTCTGGCCGGAGAAGAAGAACGGCCTCTGGGACCTGCCGCTGCAGAAGATACCTTTCCCCGGTCATTCGTTCGAAGTCCTGTCCATGGACTACAACATGCTGGCCAACCAGTCGGTCAACTCCACCCAGGCACCCGCGTACAACTACCCGTCCTGGCGCCGTCAGGCCGCCCAGGCGTACATATCGGGGTTCACCAGGGCCCTGGAGTCCAATCGCGCACCCCTCTTCATCGGGAACCACTTCGAGGAGTGGAACGGCGGCATCTATATGGACGCGGTGGAGGAGACGCTGGTGCACATCGCCAAAGAGAGGGACAAGGGCAAGGACATCCGATTGGTCTCCTTCCGTCAGTTCACCGACTGGCTCGACGTCCAGAGTCCTGCGATCCTCACCGCGCTGCGCTCACTCGACGTGGGCCAGAGTCCCGCCGGCGGCTGGAACACCTTCCTGCGAGGCGCGGTGACCGCCTGACACCCGTGCCGGGTGAGGCCTCCCGAGCACTCCGGCCCGCCGTCACCGACGGAGCGACGCGGGCCAGTCCTCCCGGCAGAGCACAGGTCGCACCGGCGTTCGCGGGCAGCCGGTCCGGCAGCGCATCCGCTCCTGTCCGCGGCCTTCACCCGAATGCGTCACCTGGTATGCCCCCGGCTGCGAGGTTCATGAGCATGAGATCACCCGACCCCGAATGAAGGTTGACCTTGCCATGAACGACATATCGGCTGGAAACGTGCCGAAGGTGCGAACCGTTGCCGTCCTCGCCGCGACGACGGCCATCGTGGCAACGGCGGCGCCGTACTCGTTCGCGGGGGGCTCGACCCCACAGTCAGCGCGAAGCGTACAGAAACCCACCGTCGTCCTGGTCCACGGCACAAATCTGGACGCGTCTTCGTGGAACGGAGTCATATCCCGTTTGCAGGCCGACGGGTATCCGGTCGTCGCAATCGCCAATCCCTTGCGTGGGCTCGCCTACGACTCGGCCTACACCGCCAGTGTGCTCCGGAGTATCAGTGGCCCCATCATCCTGGCCGGCCACTCGTACGGCACGTCCGTCGCGAACGAGGTCGCCCTCGGCAACTCCAACGCCAAGGCCATCGTCTCGGTCGCAGGCTTCCTGCCCGTCAAGGGGGAGACCACTGGCGGACTGGTCGCCAAGTACCCTGGGAGCACCCTGGGCAGCACCCTTCAGAAGGTTCCTTACCCCATGCCTGCCGGGGGCACCGGCACCGAGTTGTACGTGAAGCAGGACCTGTTCCCGCAGCAGTTTGCCCAAGACGTACCACTCAACGAGGCCAAGATCCTTGCAGCCGGACAGCGTCCTGTGGACGCCAAGTTCGGCGACGGCGTGTTCACCGGCGCTGCCTGGTCCAAGATTCCCGCCTACGACGTGGTCACGGTCCAGGACCACAACATCCCGGTAGCTGTGCAGCGCTGGATGGTCAAGAGAGCCAAGGCCACCGCTGTCGAGCTCAACTCGTCCCACGTCGCGCCGGTTTCCCACCCGGGTGAGGTGACAGACCTCATCGAGAGGGCCGCGACCGAGCAGGTCTCCGGTGCCCCGGCCGACCACATGGCCAGCACCGGCCAGTCGTACACCACCATCACCGCGTGGGCGGCCGCCACTCTGACGGCCGTCGGCACGGGACTTGTTGTTGCTCTCCGCCGCAGGCGCCGGTGCTCCTGACGGCTGTCCCGCCCCTGCTCGTGCGGCGGACTTGACCGCCTCCGTCTCGGCCGCCGGATATGTGGAGCCCCGGGTGTGTGACGCGGACGGCTAGGGGGTCGGACATGACGGACCTCTTCTCTTCCGCCGGATGAGGAAGACGGTGCCGAAGGCGGCAACAGCAGCGCCGAAGGGGCCCCAGATCACGGGTGACGACAGCGATGAGGCGGCAGTGCCCATCGCCGCGCACGCAACTGTGGCGGGAAGTCGGAGTGTGCCGAGCGCTGTGGTGACAGCGAACGGAACGCACGTGCCCAGGGCTTAGACGCCGATGAAAGCGAGTGCCTTCTGACTGGCCCCGGCCCTCTTGTCACCCGGGCTGAGCAGGCCGTCCGGCGCCGTCGAGATCCGCATGACCGCCGCGCCCGCCATCATCACGGCCAGAAGCCCCAGCCTGACACCTGCCATGGCCCAGGGAGAGCTGACGGCTCGCGTCATTGCGCGCCGCGAGCCGTGGGATGCGGGGTCTGTGACTACTGCCCCCCGCAGGCCATCTTCCCCGCGCCTCCCCAGGGAAAATGTCTAGGAACCGGGACAATGCGGGAATGCCGATCATCATCGCCCTGTGTGCTGTCGTGACGACCCTGCTCGGCGGTGTCGTCGCTCATCGGGTGGTGGACCGACGACACCTCGTGCTGGGAGTCGCTGCGGGCCTCATGCTGGGCGTGGTGTGCTTTGATCTTCTGCCCGAGGCGCTTCAGGCTCAGCCACGACAGCTTCTCGGCGTTCCGGTGGTGCTCCTGCTCCTGGCCGCAGGCTTCTTGAGCCTTCACATCGTCGAGCGCGGAGTGGCCATCCACAAGGCGCACGAGCACGAGTACGCCCCGCACAGCCACGGAAGAAGAGGACCAGAGGGCTCGGCCCAGGGCATCGGCATCGCTTCCGCCGCCGGCCTGGTCGGACACAGCTTCCTCGATGGATTCGCCATCGGAGCCGCTTTCCAAGCGGGAGGAACGATCGCATGGGTCGTTGCCATCGCGGTCGTGACTCACGATTTCGCGGACGGATTCAACACCTACACCATCACGCAGCTCTACGGCGATGCGCCAGGACGGGCCAAGGCCCTGGTGGTCGCCGACGCTGCTGCACCACTGCTCGGTGCGTCCGCGACGCTCGCATTCACCATCCCCGAGAACATTCTTGGAATGTACCTGGGCTTCTTCGCGGGTGTTCTGCTGTACCTGGCCACCTCGGACATCCTCCCGGAGGCGCACTGCCCTCACCCGTCGAAAGGTACCCTCGCTCTGACCGTCGCGGGCGTGGCTTTCATGTGGCTCGTCATCGCAATCGCGAGCCTGTCATCAGGTGGGTGACCACACCCGGAGTGGCCGGGCGCACGGTCGTGGGCGACACGCCCCCGCCGAGGACCTCAGCCGGCTTCCCCGAAAAGCCGCCATGACGGAATCATGGGGACGGATCGAGCCCGACCGGGGAAGCTGGACGGCGATCGTCGACCCTAGCGCTCGCCCCGGCTGATGCGGCTCACGTTCTCCATCGTCGCCGCGTTCATCGTGAAGGACGACGACAGTGCCTGCACGGAGAGGAAGACATCCACTGTCTCAACATTGTCGTAGCTGACCTGCAGTTCCGAGGCGAGCGCGAGCCATGTGAGCGGGGTGACACCCACGGAAACCAGCCTTGTCATGGCCGTGTCGTGAGCTACCTGCGTGAGACCTGCCACAGCGTCTGCCACGATGCTCACGCCGTATCCCTTGCGCAGCGCGCTCAAAGCAGTGCTTTGAATGCATCCTTCCGTCGCCAGCCCGCCCAGGATGAGGTGCTTGACGCCGGTGGCCTTGATCGCTTGCTCGAACTCGGGATGACCGAAAGCATCAAACGTGCCCCCCCGATGGATGATCGGATGATCGCCTATCTCTCGCGACACTTCGGGGTAAAGGCCTCCGCGTGGATCCTGCTCGGGTCCGATGGAGACAACCAGTGGCATCCTGTAGCCGATGGCCATACGGGCCAGTGCCACGGCTCCTGTGATGTTCTCGTTCAGAGGCTGGGAGCGGATGAGGTTGGCGTATCCGGTCACGTAGTCCACGAGGACAACAGCGGAGTTGGCCGGTGTTCTGGTCTCAGGTTCCATGAGCGCACCTTGGTCCATGTTGGTCGATGGTCCGGCGTGTGGGTAGCTGGGGAGGGGCGCATGGCCTCTCGCGCCAACTGGCGCCAGGACAGGAAGTGAGCGGTGGATGGGCTTGGGCGCGGGGGCGACGGCGACTCCGTAGTCCCATGTCGTGACGGGCCCCGGGGAGTCGGTCGTCGCGCGGATCACAAGCCGCACCGCTCGCCGCTGCCGCCGGTACGCAGAAGCGAACCAGATCTGGACCGAGTAGTCAATAAAGCTGCCGGTGACCGCGCCGCAGGCATGGTTCGGCCGTCCACCGGTCTTCAATGCCACCCACCCGGTGGCAGCGACAGTCGTCTCCCACTCCGCCCTCGGATCCTCGACTTGGTCGGCTGGGGGTGCGTGCAGCGTGCGAGAGCTCCGGAAGGGAAGCTTCCGGAGCTCTCACGCCTGCTGCTACGAGCTAGGGTCACCGCAGCCCGTAGCTGTGCTCACACGCCGCGGTAGACGAGCTTTGTGAAGAGGTCCGGGCCGATGAGGCCCTGCCCCCACTTGGCGTCGAAGGGCTTGGTGGGTTTGGCCGCGACGGTCTGTTCGACCGAGAGGCCCTGGTGCTTGAGATCGGCGACGCGGTTGCGGATGGAGACGAGCATGTCCCGGTACTGCACCAGGTCGGCGCGCTTACCGAGAGGGCCGTGCCCAGGCACGACGATGGTGGCGGCGTTCACCGACGCTATGTTCTGGTCGGCATCCCGGATCATTCCGTTGATGCTGCCTCCGGTCTCCCAGTCGATGAACGGGTAGAGACCGTTCCAGTAGGTGTCTCCGGTGAACAGCACGTTCGCCCGGGTGAAGTAGGCGGAAAGATCACCGTTCGTGTGACCGGGGCTGTAGGCGCGCAGCCGCACCGGCTGTCCGCCTGCGGTGAGTGTCTTCTCCGTGGGGATGGTCACCGTCGGACGCGCTCCGGCGGGAACGGGCGTGAAGGTGTGCGACCACTCTTCCACCCGAATGGTGCTGCTCAGGTCGTGCAGCGTGTTCGGTGTGGCGATGATCGTCGCTCCGTCTTCGTGGACCCAGTTGTTTCCGTCCGTGTGGTCGAAGTGCCAGTGGGTGTTGACCAGGTTGTCGACGCGGGTGACCCCGAGCTTCTTGAGGGCACTTTCGATCTTCTGGCGCGACACGGCCACCCCGGCATCCACCATGAAGGCACCATGATCGCCCGTCGGCAGCACACCGATGTTCCCGCCCGATCCTTGGAACATGTAGATGTTGTCCCTGAGAGGGGTGACGGTTATGGGGTCACGAGCGGCTGCGGCGTTGATCACGTCGTACGGGTTCTTCTGGTCCCTTCGCGCGCCGAGCACGTCGAGGCTTCCCGGCTGGAGCGCGCGTGCGGCGGAGGCGGCGTGGGCACGCGCTTGCCCGGCGCCGCCCCACGCGAGTGCGGGCGGCCCACTGAGAGCGCAAGCCGTCACCACCGCCATGGTCAGCGCCTTCACGGAGGTGTTCGACTTCCGCTTCATGAGAACTGCTCCCCTCATGGGCCGGGGCACCGACTCACGGCGTGGTTCCGGTATCCCATCAAGATGTCCGAATTCACCCATCCACGCTAGCGACTGAACGGCGGGATCGCAGCCGGGCCGGGTGCTCTTCAGAGGTGAGGGCGGAAGCGAAGGCACAACCGGCGGAGTCACCCGCTCCAGCGACGCGGCTGCCGATCCGGTACGAGCCCCGGCATCCCGCTCGATGATCGTCCGAGCCCGGCGATTCGCCCGGCGACGACATCCGGATTCGCCCTGGAGTCCCGCACGCCGTCGAGGGCCGGACTTGAGAAGCCCCCAGATCGTCTGGCGCGCCTCCACGTCGTCAAGTTCGGTAGCGCTCCCGTCGGTTCGCGGCGCCAGCCCCGCAACGCGCGGGTGTCGGGAGAGGGTGGCGGGTCGGAGCGGCTGGTGTCCGATCGCGAAGGGAGGTCTCGGGGCGCCGGCCCTCGACGGATCGAGCCGCTTGTCTGCGCCAGATCACCCCTTCACTTCGGCAGCCTTGGCCGAACTACATGGCATATCAAGAGGACATGAGCAGACCCGCACGCCGGGAAGACCCCGTGGAGTGTCTTCGGCGACCCTCGCCGGGTCAGCGGAGGCGTGCTGCCTGCGGGGGTCTATGGCTTGAGGTGCGGCAGTTTGGCCGCGGGCTTAGCGTAAGGAAAGGCGCCTGCGAGTCAGCTACGCCGGCACGCTGGGGGAGTATCGGGTTGGCTTCGCCGGAACACGGTGTCGTCTCTCAACCGAGCGCCGAAAACCGGCATTTACCGGAATGCGAGCGGCCTGTAGGCAACGGTCGACACCGCAGGTGAAGAGGTCCTGACATGGTCGCAGTGCGCGATGTCCTAATCATCGGATCCGGCCCTTCCGGATACACGGCGGCGGTGTACGCCGCCAGGGCGGGTCTGGCTCCTCTGGTGTTCGAGGGAGCGATCTCCGCCGGGGGGTCGCTGATGAACACGACCGACGTAGAGAACTACCCGGGTTTCCCGGAAGGCGTCATGGGGCCCGATCTCATGGACAGAATGCGGCAGCAGGCCGAGAAGTTCGGGGCCGAGTTCATTCCGGACGACGTATCCGGTGTCGTACTCGGAGGCGATGTCAAGACGGTGCTCGATACGGACGGGTCTCCGTACTCTGCTCGCACGGTCATCCTCGCCACCGGCTCCCGATACCGGAAGCTGGGGTTGCCGAGCGAGCAGCGCCTCTCTGGAAGAGGAGTTAGCTGGTGTGCGACCTGCGACGGGTTCTTCTTCAGGGACAAGGATGTCGTTGTCGTAGGTGGTGGTGACTCCGCCCTGGAAGAGGCGACCTTTCTGACGCGGTTCGCGAACACTGTCACGATCATTCATCGGCGAGACGCCTTTCGGGCCTCCAAGATCATGCAGGACCGGGCAAAGCGAGACGAAAAAATATCCGTACTGTGGAACAGGCAAGTGATCGACATCATGGGCGACCAGAAGGTCACCGGCCTCAGATTGCGGGACACAGACGGGCGGGAAGAGGACTGGGCCACCAGCGGCATATTCGTGGCGATCGGACACGAACCGCGGACCGAACTCGTCACAGGGCAGGTAGCGCTCACGCACACCGGCTACATAGCCGTGGAAGGCCGTTCGTCCCGGACCAACATCAACGGTGTGTTCGCTTGCGGTGACGTCGTGGACCATCAGTATCGCCAAGCCATAACGGCGGCGGGATCCGGCTGCAGTGCCGCGCTGGACGCGGAACGTTACCTGGCTGCCCTCGGGGACTGCGGAAGCTGCGACGAGGCTCGCATCGAGGCGATGGCCATCGCGGAACTCGTCAGGTAGCGGTGTACTGCCCGCGTGGACTCGCCTGCGCGATCCTGTTCATGGCGGCAGGATCACCTATCGCCGCCGCGGGAAGAGTTCACGACCTCTCGGGCCGCCGTTGCCGGGCAGTCGACGGCCAATCGGAGGAGTCATGCCTGCAAGGCGAATACCGTTCAATGCGTTCGGCATCCCCTTCGGCCTGGCCGGACTGGCCGGCGTGTGGCTCACCGCGGCGAGGCAGGGATATGCGAGTGTCGTGGTGGGGAATGTCATGGCAGTCGCTGCCGCCGTCACCTGGTGTCTCGTTTCCCTTTATTTCCTTCGATATGCAGTCGACTCTCCACGTGCTGCTCGGCAAGACGCCGTGGACCCCATTCTCTCACCTTTCGCCTCGCTGTTCTCCATCATTCCCATGCTGTTGTCCGCCGTAGCCCTGGCGCCTTATGCGCACACATCGGCCGTCGTGCTCATTGACATCTTCCTGGTCATCACATTTGTGATAGGGGGGTGGTTCACCGGTCAGTGGATATACGGCCCGCTGGAAGTGGCAAACCTCCACCCCGGCTATTTTCTGCCTACGGTGGCAGGCGGATTCGTCGCGGCGGCCAGTGCAGGGGTGGTCGGCCAGTTCCAAGTGGCCCGCCTGATGTTCGGTCTCGGATTCATCTGCTGGGTGATCCTGGGATCAATGATCCTCGGCCGACTTTTCTTCGGACCGCCGCTCCCTCCGCCTCTCGTCCCGACTCTGGCCATTGAGGTGGCTCCAGCGGCAGTCGCCACCATGGCCTATATCGCGGCTTTCGGTCCACAGGTCGACGGCATGGTGGTGGGACTCGCGGGATACGGCCTCCTCATGGTGGCAGCGCAGGTCAGGCTGATTCCCATGTTTATGAAGCTTCCCTTCTTCCCGAGCTTTTGGGCCTTCACCTTTTCGTGGGCAGTCGTGGTCAGTGCCGCACTTTACTGGATCGAACAGCAGCGTGTTCCCGGCGCCAGGGCCTATGTGTACGCGCTGCTTGCACTTCTCACCCTGTCGTACGTAGCGCTCGGGATCCGCACTGGAGTAGCGCTCGCTCGCGGACACCTCTTTCCTGCGTCCGCGCCGACGAACACAGCTTCGTCGGGCGAACAGCGAGCCAAGCGCGGCCACCGGCAGAATGATGGCGAGCAGCAACGGTAGGGCGGCCGCTCAGCTTCAAGGTTTAGGGGCATCGAACCAAACCGCTTTCCCCTTGCCGTGCGGCGAGGTACCCCACGCGGAAGAGAGAACGTCGACGATGCTCAGCCCTCTGCCGTGTTCGGCTGTAGCGTTAGCCTCGTCAGAAGTGGTGATGGGCATGGGAATCGGCGGTTTGACCCCAGTGTCGCGGGCTTCGAAGTGAACTCGGTCCTGATAATCCCGGATCGATATTTCGACATCGGTGCCGGCATGGATCAGTGCATTTGTCACGATTTCCGATGCCATAATTTGCACGTTGTCGACGAGGTCAGGCAGGCCTCGCTCGATCAGGTAATCCCGAACAAAATTCCTCGCAGTTCGCACGCCCTGGACGTCATGACTCTGCAACGCCATACGGTCGACCCTGCGTGCTGACCCGAGCGGATTTCCCTCGTAACGAGCCAGCAGCAACGCCATGTCGTCGGCCCGGAGTCTGGGATGTTGCGAGAAACTGGCGACCATGACGTTGGCCACTTTGTGAATAGACTCTGAAGTAATATCACGTACGGAATGGAGAAGGTCCCGGGCCGCGGAGACGGCGTCGGCGTCACTGGCCCCGGCAGCAACACCGTCCGTGTAGAGCATGATGAGGGTTCCGGGGCGAATAGGCACTTCGATGCCGCGATACGCGTATTCAGAGGAAATTCCAAGCGGCAGGTTAGCGGGTGCGTCCACTTCGACAATGTTCCCTTCCGGACACCGAAGAAGGGGAACCGGATGACCGGCCAACGCGACGTCGAGGAGCTCTCCCTCCGGGTCGAGGCGCGCGAAGCAGCACGTAACGTACAGATCTGTGTCGAGTTCGGAGAGCAGGGCGCTGGAACGGCCGAGGACATCTGTCGGAGCATGACCTTCGGTCGCGTACGCCCGAATTCCACTGCGTATCTGCCCCATGACCACCGTGCTGTCGATGTCGTGGCCCTGCACGTCACCTATGACCAGGGCAGTACGGTTGCCCGGGAGGGGAATGACGTCGTACCAGTCCCCACCCATGCCCGCCGGAGATGCTGCGGAGACGTACCGAGCCGTAAGCAGGGCTTCCGGCAAGTCGGGCAGCGCCGGCGGGAGCAGCTTCCTCTGGAGGGCAGCGGCCAGAGCGTGTTCCGCCTCATTGAGCCGGCAGCGTTCGATCGCGACAGCCAAATGCGCCGCCATCATCATGAGCAGAGCTTGCTCATCGCTGTCGATGATCCGAGCCTGGCGGAAGCCAAGAACAAGAACCCCGCGAAACGCCCCGCTGCCTATGAGCGGCAGGACAGCGCATGCTTCCAAGCCGACTTCTCCGAGTACCGGAAACACGGCGTCTGTGGCTTCTCGATCGGAGAGGAAGACGGAGCGCCCTGTACCGAGTAGATCCGTGAGCCATGGATAGTTATTCACGGGAGCGCTGTGCAGCATCCTCGCCAAATCCGCCGAACCATTGAACCCCACTACGAGCAGCCTGCCATCAACGGACACCACTGCCGTGCAGTCCTCGGCTCCCATGGGGCTCATGACTCGATCCCTCAGGGCTTTCATGACCTCGTCGACTCCGGGTGCCCTGTTCAACTCCGCCGCGAATCTATGGACCTGGTACATCTGCGACAGTGCAGCGGAGCCGGGAATCGAGGGGGCGCCCCACCGAGGATCCGGCAGCGGGGACAGGGAGCTCTGTTCGAGACGATTGACGAAGGACGGAAGGACCACGGGAGCGTGGGCCATCATTCGCGAGATAATTGCACCGTCGGCCAGATGCCGGGCCAGATTATTACCGAGCAACTCCATCGCTTGAGTTGCTGAATCGGTCGCAGCGGGCTCGTTGGGCGGAATCCATATGCCAGTCAATACGCCAAGCTTTTTGTTCTGGAAGAAGAGAGGTACGGCAATGGCAAGGCGCGGATAGGGCATGAAGTCGAGCAAGTGTTCTTCACCCTGGAGAGGAAGTGCGACATCCATGACCACAGTGGTCCCGGTGCGGTAGGCCACGGCCGATGCGCGAGGACCGGCACAGGATATCTTCTCCGGAATCGAGAATATGAGGGGTGGCGCCCCACCCACGGCCATTGCCGTCAACGACGTGCTGTTGCTTTGCGTACCCGCATAGAGGACGGCAACGTCGGCGCCGCAGTCCGACAAAATTTGGCGGAAGGCCTCGCTGAGCAGAGCGTCCGGCTCGGCGAACAGGCGATCAGAGCCGTCGTTCGAGGTGTGGGCGTCATCGTTCGGCCGCATATCAGTCACGCCCCGTACGTTCGGGTGCCGTACATCGCGACCCCAGGGGTCAGGATGTGTCAGACAGTACAGACCAGTAATCTCACCCGTACCGGGCCGACGCAACCGCGAGGGTCACTAAAGATGCGAGTGGACCATTTAGTTCCGCCAGCGGTCGGTGCGCGGGGCGTCGCGCGAATTGTCTCACCACCTATCCCTCCTCAGCGAAGTTGTCCAGGCCTCCGTCCTGCCGGCTGCGCAGGTTCCGTCAGGGTAGGAAGCGGCTCAAGAAGTTTCGTCTGAGGGTGGTCGCACGACACCGTCAGCGGCTCCTCGTAATGCCAGATCTCGAGCGGATCACCGTAGATCAGCGAATATTTGACATCAGAGTGAGAGATGGACACCCGCAGGCATCTTCGCCGTACGCGCAACGAGAACGAGAGGCGGGTCAGATGCTCGGGCAGCCGAGGGGCGAGGTGTAGAGATTCCTCGTGCTGCCGTAGGCCCCCGAACCCAGCGACCAGACTTATCCATGAGCCGGCGAGTGAGGCGATGTGCAGACCGTCGCGTGTATTCTTCTCCACATCATACAAATCCATGAATGCCGCCTCGCGGAGATAGTCGTAAGCGAGGCGCAGGTGACCCACCTCAGCCGCCAGGACGGCCTGCACGCATGCCGAAAGCGAGGAATCCCGTACAGTCAGCGGCTCGTAGTAGGCGAATGATCGCGCTTTCTGCCCCTTATCGAAAAAGTCACCTCTCAGATACATCGCCAAAACGAGATCCGCCTGTTTGACGACCTGTTTTTTGTACAGTTCGAAGTACGGGAAGTACAACATGAGGGGATACTGGTCCGGCGTCGTCGCTGAAAAATTCCACCGCTCTTGTCGAGTGAACCCGCACGACTGCTCGTGAACACCCAGTTCGGCGTTGTACGGCACGGCCATAGCCCGAGCGGCCTCCTGCCAGGCCGAAATTTCGTCTTCCTCGACCCCCAGTGACACGCACTGTTGCTTATGGCGCCCGACCGCGCGCACCGCGGACAGCAAATTCTTCTGTGCCAGCAGATTGGTATAGACGTTGTCGTTGGCAATAGCGCTGTACTCGTCCGGACCGGTCACCCCGTCGAGATGAAAACGTCCGCGCGAGTCGTAATGTCCAAGTGAAATCCACAGACGCGCCGTTTCGACCAACAGTTCTACACCCGTGTCGCGTTCGAACTCCGAGTCATCCGTGGCGGACACGTAGTCCGTCACCGCATGTGCGATGTCGGCGTTGATGTGAAAAGCGGCGGTTCCGGCCGGCCAATATCCTGAGCACTCTTCCCCTGCGATAGTCCGCCATGGAAAGGTAGCGCCTCGGAGTCCGAACTCGCGAGCCCTCGCCCGTGCGGCTGGAAGAGTGTCCTGGCGCCAACGAAGTGCATTCGCCACACATCTGGGATGAACGAGTGTGAGGAGAGGAAGAACAAATACTTCACTGTCCCAGAAGGCGTGGCCATCGTATCCCGATCCAGTGAGGCCTTTCGCGGGTATAGCGCGTTGTTCTGCCCGGGCGGCCGCCTGCAGCACATGAAAAAGCGCGAAGCGAACGGCTTGCTGGATCCGGGGGTCGCCCTCGATCTCCACGTCCGCATGCGTCCAAAAGTCGTCCAAAAAGCCACGCTGTTGGTCGACAAGGCCTTGCCAGCCGATGTTCCGGCTGCCGGCAAGCGCGGCGTCCACCTGGTCCCGCATCGCGGGCAGGGAACGGGCTGCCGACCAACCATAGGAGACAAATTTCTCCACGCGCAGCGTCTCACCGGGACTCAACACGGCCATGATGGAGAAGCGTCCCATGTCGGCCGAGCTCTCCACGGTGGTGCGTATGCCCGGAGGGCCATGGGTGTCATGGTCGGCGGCGACAGCCACGCGTAGTCCGGTTGCGCGTGTGCGGTGTATCAGGCGCACGCGCGTGCCTTGAGCGGAGTGGTCCTCGGCACGCAGCGGGGACTCCAGAATGGAGGCGACGCGCGGGTCACCCGTCATCGCAGGCAATTGCTCGTTGGCGACGAGCTCGGACTGGACGACGAGGCTGACCTCGCTGTCCAGCGCCTCCACCTCGTATGCGATCGCGGCGATCGACCGCTGCGTGAAAGAGACCAGACGCGTCGACCGTATGCGAACAGTCTTGCCGGCGGGCGAGGTCCACTCGCAGACGCGGTCCAGCAGCCCCGCGCGCAGATCGAGGACGCGCTCGTGGGTGCGGAGCCGACCGCTGAGCAGATCCAGCGGCTCATCGTCAACGAGCAGACGGAGGAGCTTGCCGTTGGTGACGTTGATGGCTGTTTGTCCTGACTCCGGAAATCCATATCCTGCCTCGGCATATGGCAAAGGGTATGTTTCGTACACCCCATTTAGGTAACAGCCGGGCAATCCATGAGGATCACCCTCGTCGAGGTTCCCGCGCCATCCCAGATGCCCATTGGAGAGAGCGAAAATGGATTCGCTTTGCGCAAGCAGGCCCATATCCAGCCCCGTCTCCCGGACGTGCCAGGGCTCTACGCTGTAGGCGGCGTTGTTGATCATCGTGCACTCCGCGGTCGTTCAGCCATGAGGTTCCGCTCCTGCCTCGATGTGTGGCAGCGCATCTGAACGGCTCGGCCGACCGCCACGCCCGGCCCCGCCCCACGGAGAGGCAACCAGCCGGCCCGGCCCCGCCGGGAGGCCGTGGAGCTGCACCGAAGAGTCGACAAAGAGCACTTCCGATGGCGCTCCGTAACCTCACCCCTCTGCACCAGACAGTCTCCATCCGCCACCGATAGCGGTGCAAATGGAGTACCTCGCCGCGGGAGTAGTGCGCACCAAGCCGGTGTTCGGCCCCGCCTGGCCGACGGTCTCCCGCCGGCTCGCCTTAAGAGCTGTGCCGTAACTCGCGGGTCCTCATTGCCGATCCCGGATCGGACCGTGTCGGTGGGCGGAGCCAAAATCGCGTTTGTGATGCGGCCACGCTCTGTGGCCTGAGAATGCTCTCCTCCGGCTCCTGCCTTCAGATCCGCCCGCGGCGACGCAACACGAACTCGCCTGACCACTGCTCGTCCAGGCCCGGCAGGTGTCCACGCCCAGAGCTACTCCCGACGGGCGAGAAGAACGCGTCAGCATCGAGTCGCGGCATATCTCAGACGTGGTGTTAGCGGATGAGCGGGGCCAGTTCCTGCCATTCGGTGCGGGGCATGGGGGAGCGAGCGCCGACTACATGCAGGCAGACGTGGTCGGCGCCCGCCTGATGGTGCGCGCCGATGCGCTTGTCGATTGCGTCGGTGTCACCCCAGGCGACGACGCTGTCGATGAGACGGTCACTGCCGCCGCCGATCAGGTCGTCCTCCGTGAACCCCTGGCGGATCATGCTGCGGGCGTAGTGGTCCATGCCGAGGAACGTGCCGAGGAAGCCGCGTGCTGTGGTGCGCGCCTTGTCGGGGTCGGTTTCGAGCACGACAGCCTGGTACGGGGCCAGGAGCGGGCCGGTGCCGAGCAGGCCACGGAGTGCCGCGGTCTGCTCGGGAGTGATCATGAACGGATGCACACCCGCCGTGCGCTTTCCGGCCAACTGAACCATGTTCGGCCCCAGTGCGGCCATCACCCGCTGGTCCGCCGGTACCGGATCGGGCGCTTGGTCGAGCAGATCGAGGTAGGTCCCCATGTCCGCGAGCGGCCGGTAGGGGCGACCAGCTGCGTGCGCCGCGGCCGGGTCGCTCACACCAAGGCCGAGAAGCAGACGGTGGTCATAGTCGCGTTGGAGTCTGTTGTGGCCGGCGGCCATCTCGGCGGCGTGGTGTCGCCAGATACTCAGCACCCCCACCGCCACCGCGGTGGAGCGGGTGGCCTTGAGGAGCCTTTCGGAATCGCCGAGGATGTCCCCGCCCCCCAAGCCGGGGATCCACAGCGCGCCATAGCCCAGCTCGTCGAGTTCGGCTGCAGCCTCCCGGACTTCTCCCGGATCTCCCATGCGAAGCTCGATGCTCCAGATGCCTACTCGTCCAAGTGTCATCGTGTCTTCCTTGCTCGTGGCTTCGATGATGCCGGGCGGGCCCCACCGGATGGCTCCGGCCTCGCCGGACGCTATGCAGTGTAATAAGAATGGTTACGATCGTATTCCTGGATCATCGATCACTCGGTCTGCCCTGGTTTCCGGGTGCGCATGAAGCACGGCGATCATGGCGGGGTCTCGGCTCCGTCGACATGCGCATGGCTTGCTGAGAACGCATGAGGCTCGCCCCGCCGACCAGCCACTGGGTTCGGCTGCTCCCGCAGCGCGCGTTCCTCCTCGCTCGGCGCGGCCAGCCGCTGCGCGTCCTGCGGCTCTGTCTCCCGCCACGCGCCCCCGCTCGCCCGCCGGCGGCAGGCTGGTCGGGGTCGTCGCGGTCCACCGGTGAGGCTGCGATGCGGTTGTAGGAGGTCACGGGCAGTGCCCAGTCCCCGTGCAGCGGCGTGGCAGTGGAGTGGGAGTTTCACAGCTCGATCAGCAGGACGATGAGGGAGCGTCCGGGCAGGACGGTCTGGACGCTGCCTTCCTTGATGTCCTCCACCGCAGGCGGGGTGCGGAAGTGGCTGTGGTCGACGGCCAGGGCGGCGAACCACTCCCAGGTCCCGGTGCGCGACGAGTTCCGCAGAGGCCACGTCGGCGGCCTGCCGCAGCAGGACACCATGGGCGATCCGCGGGTTCTCCACGCCGGCGGACGCGTGCCGGGCGGCAGCGGAAGGACGAGGGCCGGGAGAAACCGCGCCCCGGCACGCGGCCTGCATGGCGTTCTTCCGGCAGCACCCCACCGCGACTGTGCCATCACGGTCGGGGCGGGGCACCGTGGATCAGGCACTCGGGCTCTCTTTCGGCCTAGCACCAGGGGTGGCGGCGGGCGAGCAGTCTCACGCTGTGAACAGCATCAACCCCGCACCGTAGGGAGACCGGCATCATGAGTTCGACTCGCCACACCAAGACAAGTGGGCTGCGTCGTGTCGCTTTGGCCGCGGCCTTTACCGCGAGCGTCATCGCCGCGAGCGGTTGCGGCACCGCTCACGAGGGTGGGCTCACGGAGTCGGTACAGGGCAGAGTGGCCGCCGCGAGTGCGAAATATGTTCCGTGCGGCAACCCGCCGCAGAAGCTCGAGTCGATCGACCAGACATTTCTGAATGAGTTGGCAGCCGCCGGCGGCCCGCCCCTGTACGACCTCTCGTACCCGGCGGCGCGTGACGTGCTGAACAAGATCCAGGCGGGCCCGGTCCCGCTGCAACCAGCCAAGGTCTCCCAGCGCACCATACCGAAGGGCCCGACGGGACCCGTCAACGTTCACATCGTGCGTCCCGAGGGGGTCGAGGGCCCGCTTCCCGGGATCGTCTACATCCATGGCGGTGGCTGGGTTCTGGGCAACTTCAAAACCCATGAGCGCCTGGTGCGCGAACTCGCCGACGGGGCTCGTGCCGAGGTCGTCTTCGTCGACTACACGCCTTCGCCCGAAGCCCAGTTCCCCGTCCCCATCGAACAGGCGTACACCGTCGCCAAGTGGGTCAGCGACCACGGCGCGGAGATCGGCATCAACACCGATCGGCTGGCCGTGGCCGGTGATTCCGTCGGTGGTGACATGACCGCGGCCGTCACGCTGATGTCCAAACAACGCGGCGGTCCCCGCTTCAGGCAGCAGGTTCTGATGTACCCGGTGACCGACGCGAACTTCGACACCGCGTCCTATCGCCGCTTCGCGGAGAACTGCTGGCTGACTCGCCCTGCGATGAAGTGGTTCTGGAACGCCTACGCGCCCAACGTCGCTGACCGTGCCAACCCCCTCGCCTCGCCGTTGCGCGCCACCGTCGAACAGTTGAAGGGCCTGCCCCCCGCCCTGGTGATCACCGACTCCGACGCACTGAAGGATGCGGCTGATGCGTATACCGCCAAGCTGCGCAAGGCCGGCGTGCCGGTCACCGCCTCCCACTACGGCGCCGTGACGCACGACTTCATGATGCTGGACCCGCTGCGGAACACGCAGGCGAACAAGAGCGCGGTGGCCGAGGCCACGGCAGCTCTCCACGAAGCGCTCTATGCGTCGCAGGCCCCGGCCACGGGCAAGTAGCGCACACCTCGACAGCGCGCCGTGGATTTCCGCGGCGCGAGCGCCAGCAGCCCTGCCGGCCGGGAGCCTTGTTCGGCCAGGGCGGCTCCTTAGCCGATTCCCCTCAGCGAGTGCCGCCTTGCGCGGAGGGGAATCAGCAGACCCCGTGACCGACGGCCGGTTCCTGACCGGCCGGAATGCCGACAACCGCAGCCGTCTCCCGCACGGTCCTGTCGAGGAGGTGGACCTGGACGAGGACTTCGCGGTGCTCGGGTGGGAGGCGCTTCAAGCGTCGCGCTTGGCGAGCGTGTCCTTGAGGACATCCGCAATCGTTGTGCGGCTCAGCTCCTGCCGGATGTTCTCGTCCAGCGTCCTGTACACGTTCGACAGAACGGGCTGAATGCCGAAACCGATGGGACACTCACTGTTCGGAGCGGTGTGGTGCAAGCCGAACTGCTCCCCGTCGTCCACCGCCAGATAGACATCGAGCAAGGTGATGGCTTCCGGTTCCCGCAGCAGGGTCCACCCGGCACCACCGCCCCTCCGTGCCTGAACAAGCCCCGCCTCTCGCAGCTCACCGAGACAGCGCCGGATCAGGACGGGGTTGGTGTTGACGCTTCCCGCGATGCGTTCGGAGGTGGCGACCTCGTTCTGCTGCCGATCAAGGGCCATCCAGGTCAGGACATGGACCGCGATCGTCAGCCTGCTGTTCGCGCTCACTGCCGACACCTCCTTCGCCTCCGGTCGGAACGTCAGCCAGCCGACCAAGCCGAATTGTAACAGGTTTCATTACGCTCATTCCGGGGCGGCGCCGGGAGTAGGTGAGGGGGCGTGGCCGGTCATCCGGTCACGCCCCCTCACGACTCCTGGAACCCCGGCTTCGGCATGGTTCGTTCTACGGAGGGCCTCGTACGGGTCAGGCAGGGATGTCCGTCACGCCGCCGGGAAGCATCGCGCGGGCAGCCCGTACCAGGTCCAGGGACTCGCGCAGCAGTTTGATCTTCCCGCCCTCGGCCACCAGTCGGCCCGCATATGTCTGGCTGAAGGGCCGCCCGTCAACGGTGGTCCTCTCGACAGACCACTCACCGAAGATCTGGTCCTCGGTTTCGATCATGACCTGTACCTCGTCGAAGCCGAAGTCCGGCACATGCTTGAGCAGGCCCGAGATGAACTCCCGAATCGCTTCGGGACCCTCGATCCGTGACTGGAGGCCCAGAGACTCCAGGTACGGCAACTCGATGGCGCCGGTCTCCGCAAACAGCGAGGCGGCGTACTCGGCATTCCCGACGTTAGTGGTGTAGGCGTAGAGAAGTTCTCGTGCATTCATCATGATCACCCTGGAGACTCAGCGGCGGAGAGTGCGCTCTCGCCGGCGAAAGCGAGAAGTGGGATTGAAGACCTGTGCGACACCCTGACCTCTTTGTCTGCCTAGAGAATGGAGGTGTGCGCACTTTTGATCGGTTGGGAACGGCGGCAAGGCGAGAGGCTCGTCACCTGGGAGGTGTGGGAGTGCCCTGTGTGTGGAACATCGCTTGGACATCCAGTTCCAGCTGAATGGTCGGGCCCACGATTGCAATGCCCCTGGCCAGCATGGATCGCCAGTTCAGGGTGAAATCCTCACGGTGCAGCTCGGTCTTCGCCAGCGCCGCGCAGCGGAGTTCCTGCTCGTATCCGCCGTTCACGGTGCCAAGGTAAGACGTTTCCAAGGCAACGGATCGGCTGATCCCATGCATGCTGAGAGCTCCGTGCACAGTCCACTTCGAGCCGCCGTGATAAGCGAAACGACTGCTCGTAAAATCGATGTATGGATAGTTTTCGACGTCGAGGAAGTCTGCGGATCGCAGGTGATTGTCACGTGTGCTGTTACCCGTTGTGATGCTCGACGCATCGATCTGGACGGAGACCTGGGAGTTCGCCATGTCCTCCGCTATGTCAATGGTTCCGTCGAAGCGGGTGAAGCGGCCGTGCACGTGAGCCATTCCAACGTGTTTCGCTATGAATCGAATGGCGGTGTGCGGAGGATCGAACAGCCAGGTTCCCGGACGCGGCAGCTCGAGGTGGCGAGCCGGCTCCAGCTCCACCCGCAGGCCGGGTGTCGTGGCCCCGGCCGTCACCTCAATGGTCTCTGCCCTGGGTGACAGCCCTTCAGCGGCCACCATGAGGGTGTAGCCACCGACCGGCAGTGTCGCCGTGTAGCGGCCGTACGGGTCCGCCATCCCCTGCACCATCACCTGTCGGGTGCCCAGGGCGCTCACGCTTACATCGGCCCCCCCGAGAGGTTGCCCCATGGGGTCGAATATCTCGCACGCGATTCTTCCCGCGCCCGGTGGCGTGGAATGCAGAATATCTCCGCCGTAGCGCGGCCTTTTCTTCTGGAGACGATTGCTGATTGCTCGGAAGGGCATAAGTGATCTTTCGTTGGATCGGCAGCATTCGATAAATCTGAGCGCGAGGTTCCACAGCTTCTCGACAGGTGGCCGTCAACCGGGTTCGCCGCGGACCGCATCGCTGTCGAGGTGCTGAGGCCGGGGGCCTGTTGCGGCTGGAGCCCCGCCGGCTCTACCGGAAGCTGATGGTCGCGTCCATCTCCCACATCAGCACCTCCGCGCCCGGTTCTCCCGCCACGAGGCGTTGTCCCTCGGAAGCCGTGATACGGGCGGCGTCTCCCTGCTGCAGAACACCCGCGCTCTCCAGAGATACGCTGCCCCGAGCCACGAAGAGGTGTACGAACGGCGCCGTCGCGACGTGCGCTGTCTCCGCGGGACGGAGTCGGGTCACATGGAGAGCCGCGTGCTTCTGACGGATGGAGATGGCACGCACTCCGGAATGCTTGGGCATGCCGGAGGCCAGAGTCACCCATCCGCCCTGGCCGAGTTGATCCCCGATGTCCAGCTGCTCGTACCCAGGGGTCACGTTGGCCGTGTCGGGCAGAACCCACATCTGGACGAAGTGCACCGGATTCTCGTGTTCACGGTCCCCGGTCAGCGTCCAGGAGTCGTTCTTCTCACTGTGCAGGATCCCGGAGCCTGCAGTCATACGTTGCGCGAGTCCCGGATAGATTATTCCGGAGTGCCCGGTCGAATCCTTGTGGACCAGGGCACCGTCGAGGACCCAGGTCACTATTTCCATGTCTCGGTGAGGATGGGTGTCGAAGCCGGTTCCCGGCCTCACCGTGTCTTCATTCGACACGAGCAGCATACCGAAATGAGAATTGCTCCTGTCGGCGCTGACTCCGAAGGAGAACGAGTTGAGGGATTGCAGCCAGTCGGTGCGAGCAACGTGACGTGAGGCGGAACGGCGAATGTCGATGTCGGCTCGCAAAGCAGCTCCTTCGAAGTGAATCGTGTCTTATTTCCGAGCCGAGGCCAAAGGTTGAGGGAAACTGAGGGGATGACGCCCTCGCGGGGTGAAATCAGCGTCGCGTGAACGTGGTTCCCGCGGCCCGACGGTGTGCCGGAATGCGCATCCGGAACAACGGACTGGCTTCCGGGACGGCACGACCGGCGGGGCCGGGACGCGATTGTGGCGAGCGGCTCACTGGAGTGAAGCATAAGTGGACCGATCGGTCAAGAAGTAGCAGTCGTGGGCCTCCGTGCATGCGCTGCCCCTCCCAAAGGAGGAAGTGCTGATGAGGTGGTGGAGGTGCTTCAGCGCGCTGGGTCGCGCCCCTGCCGCTAGGGTTTATCGAAGCAAAGACGTCCGGGTCTCGCGGCTCGCGACTTGTGAACTGCCGGACAGCAGCGCGAAAGGAACCCGACCATGCCCTTCGCCACCGCCAACGACGGAACGCAGATTTTCTACAAGGACTGGGGATCCGGCCAGCCCGTCGTCTTCTCCCACGGGTGGCCGCTCATCGCGGATGCCTGGGATCCGCAGATGAAGCTCATGGCAGACAACGGTTTCCGCGCCATCGCGCACGACAGGCGTGGCGGTGGGCGTTCAGGGCAGACCTGGGACGGCAACAACCTCGATACCTACGCCGACGACCTGGCCGCGGTCCTCGAGGCAGAGGATCTGCACGACGTCATTCTCGTGGGCCACTCCACTGGCGGCGGGGAAGTCACCCGCTACATCGGCCGCCACGGGACCGGACGGGTCGCCAAGCTCGTGCTGCTGGCTGCGATCCCACCGCTCATGCTCAAGACGGACGCCAACCCCGAAGGGCTTCCCATCGAGGTCTTCGACGAGATCCGGGAAGGCGTGGCGACCGATCGTTCGCAGTACTACAAGGACCTGAGCGCGCCGTTCTACGGCGCTAACCGCGAGGGCTCCACTGTCTCACAGGGGACTCGTGACGAGTTCTGGCTCTGGAGCATGACGGTCGGCATCAAGGGTGCCTACGACTGCGTCAAGGCGTTTTCTGAAACAGACACCACCGAGGACCTGAAGAAGGTCGATGTCCCCACCCTGATCGTGCACGGGGACGACGACCAGATCGTCCCTATCGTGGCCGCGGGGGAGAAGTCGTCGAAGATCGTCAAGGACGCCCAGTACAAGGTGTACCCAGGCGCGCCACACGGTCTGGCGATGGTGCCGAAGTATGCCGAGATCTTCAACAAGGATCTGCTGGACTTCGCGCGCAGTTGACACGGTGACCTGCGCCGGTGACGAGGGCGCCGAGGGGAGGGACGCGCTCGGGGGCGTGTCCCGTGCCGGGGCGGCTGCTGTGGCGGCATGACCTTATTGACCGATCGGTCCATAAGGTCTATCTTGCATTTGTGGCCACCCTGTTGTGACTGCAACAGGCTATGGGCCCGGATTCGTTCGCCGAGCGCTTTCACTTCATGCGCGGTGCCGCGAGTCAGGGCCCCTTGCTGCCTGCCCTGACTACATGCCCGTCCTGAGCGAACAGAGAATCACCATGGCTACTCCCGATCAGCGCCCCTTCGCCTTCAGCCTGCACAACGTCACCATTTCGGTCAGTGACCTCGATGCCTCCATCGACTGGTGGAGCCGGGTCTTCGGCCTCAAGGTGCTGGCCAAGAGCCGCTTCGAGGCCATTGGTGCCGACGTGGCGTTTCTGGAGGGTCCCGGCTTCCATCTCGAACTGCTTCAGCCGGCCGACGGCTTCCGGATTCCGGAGCTGACCGCTGAGCCTCCGGCGCACGTCCGTCCGATCGGTAACAAGGCTCTGGTCTTTCGCGTCGAGGATCTGGAGTCCGTGACCCAGACCTTCCGCGATCTGGGCGTCACGACGGTCTGGGAGCAGATGGACCTGGGTGACGGAAGCGTCTCAACCGCGATTCGGGACAACGACGGCAACCTGATCAACGTGTTCCAGCAGGGCGCCAGTCCCATCGGCTGAGCGGCCGGTCGCTGTAGCCCTCGTCGCCCATGACGTGAGCGATCTGATGCGAGGCCGTCCCCATCACGGCCGCGAAGGAGTCTGCTGCGGGCCACACCACTGGGCGAGTGCGGCGCGTACCTCGTCCGCGACGCGCTCCGGGTCACGTTGCTCGGTGGCCCACGCGATGTAGGCGTCGGGTCTGACCAACACGGTCTTGGCAGTCTGACCGGCGCTCGAGACGATCTCCACCTCCCCGGGCCAGTCCTCCGCCAAAGAGGGAGGGAGGTCGATGAACGGTGACGTGACGAGGACGAACCGCCGGGCGCGCAGTGCCTCGTACAGCCGGCGTCCGCCGTGCAACGGAACGTCAGGAGCTCGTTTCCCGGCAAGCGGGTGGGCGCCGGCCGGAGTTGCGTAGGAAATGTCGATCCCGGAGATCGCCCGGGCCATCCGCTTCGCCAGTGGGGGAAACTGCAGAATCGTACGCGCCGAAAAGTCGCGTACGCCGCACAGGGCGCGCGGCGTGGTCAGGACACCGCGCAACAGTGCACCGCTCATACGCAGCACTCTGCGCCCCACCGGGTGCCGCTCACTGTGGTAGCTGTCGAGCAGATCGGGCGACGCGCGTCCCTGCTGGACAGCCGCCAGTTTCCAGCCCAGGTTGGCGGAGTCCTGAAGACTGGTGTTCAGTCCCATACCGCCGGCTGGTGAATGCACGTGTGCGGCGTCACCGACGAGGAGCACCCGGCCGACACGGTAGCGCGGAGACTGGCGTTCGTCGCTGTGGAACCGGGAGAGCCAACGCGGATCCCCCATGCCGAAGTCGCTCCCCAGGGCGCGCCAGGCCACCTCGCGGACCTCGTCCAGGGAGACCGGGGCGCCGTCAGGCCGCTGATGGTGACGGTTCCATGCCATGACGCGGAACCAGCCGTCGCCGAAGGGAACGACGAGGGCGAAAGCGTCACCCACCGCGCCGACGGTCGGTGGTTTGCGGGGTGGCCGGGCCAGTCGGACATCGGCCAGCATCATGGACCGGATCGCCGATCGGCCGGGGAACGGAAGGCCGAGGGACTGGCGCACCTTGCTGTTCCGGCCATCGGCGCCCACGACGTAGTCCGCACGCAGGCTGTGCGGACTGCCGTCCGCTGATCGCACCATGACGTCGACGCCGTCGGCGTCCTGTCGCAGCCCGGTCACCTCGCAACCTTCTAGGATCTCCGCACCATGGCGCAGGGCGCGTGCTCGAAGCAGCCTTTCGGTGTTGTACTGAGGAGTCACGACCACGTGGGGATAACGGCTCGGCAGTTTCGACAGATCAATGCGAAGAAATTGCAGGACCGGGTTCCGGACACCGGTCGCGAGAAGGTCGTCCGCAAGTCCGCGGGCGTCCAGTTGCTCCATCGTCCGGGCGTGAACGGCGAACGCGCGAGTGAGCTTCGACTCGCCTTGTCTGCGCTCTAGGACAGTGCATCTGATGCCGGATTCGGCCAGGTCGCCCGCGAGAAGCAATCCCGCGGGGCCAGCACCTACGACGATCACATCGTGTGCAGATGCCATGTGGTTCCTTTGCGTCGGTCGACGTGGCAGTCGACGCCAAATGCATCCTCGGCATCTAAACCCTAGTCCGGTCGATCCCCATCCGCTCGATCCGCGGGGCAGTTCGCGTGCGCCTCCGTCAGCGGAAACGGCCGAGCGGCCTGAGTCGCGAATCCTGACTCAGGCCGCTCCGCCGTACCGCAATGGCTACAGTGCGAGGCCCGTGAGGACCAGGACGCGCTCGTAGGTGTAGTCGTCCATCGCGGAGCGGACGCCCTCGCGGCCGACACCGGACTGCTTCACACCGCCGTACGGCATCTGGTCCGCGCGGTAGGACGGGACGTCGCCGATGACGACGCCACCGACCTCGAGGGCGCGGTGGGCGCGGAAGGC
>NZ_MUNH01000752.1:0-539 GCF_002154615.1 Streptomyces recifensis | reverse complement strand
CCAGCTCCTCCTGGGCCCGCTGGAGGTCCGCCTGCATCTTCTGGGCCTGCTGGAGCAACTGCTGCATGTTCGGCTGGCCGCCACCGGGAATCACGGGGTGTCTCCTGTCTGTCTTCGCCGCTTCACTGCTCGGCACGAGCCTACGTGGTCCGGGCGGCCCTCGCGCTGCCACTCTTTCGGGTGAGATCGCCTCCGGCCCCCTACCTGATCAAACCCCTCTTCCGGGCGTACCACCCCGCGAACGCCGCACCCCGCCACCCATTGGGCGGTAGGAAGGACACTTCGCGCCGCCACGGGGTGTGACGGCCGCGCGATCGGTGTTCGTGTTCAGTAGGGAGTACCGGGTGGGTCAGCCGGAGCAGCAACCCGAGCGTCCGCCGCAGGAGCGCCGCGACGGGCCCGCGGGTACTCCGCTTCCGGCGGGCCGGGGATCGGCGGATCTGGACGTGGGCGGACTTCTGGCCGGGGATCTCGTGGGGCGGGCGCTGCCGCTCGGGGACTGGGGGGAGCCCGCGGAGCGGCTGGGAGAGCTGTTCCGG
>NZ_MUNH01000751.1:0-4687 GCF_002154615.1 Streptomyces recifensis | reverse complement strand
CACCCCAGCCCCCCGAGGAGCCCCAGGCTCCTGAAGCCCCGCGCATGGGCGACGCCGACGCCTGGGCCACCGCCACCGCCGAGGACCTGGCCGCCGAGAAGGCACGCCGCCGGGGCACCAGCCCGCCGCCGCCCGGCACGGCCGCCGAGGAACTGCGCCGGCTGATGGACTCCGTGGCCGACAGGCTCTCCGGCCTGCAGTCCCCGCTGCTCGGCGCGGTCGCCGGACCCGCCGCGCAGCAGGCGGTGCGCCAGATGGTCCAGCAGGCCAAGGCCGCCGTCGAGCCGGTCGTCGAGCGCAACCCCCAGGTCTTCGACCACCTCGCGGCCGCCGGGAGCGAGCTGCTCGCCGCCTACCGCTCGGCCGTCCAGGCGCAGGAACGGCGGTGGACCACCGGTCCCACCCCGCCCCCGGACGAGGAACCGCCGGCCGGCCGCCGCGACCCAGGTGAGGGCACCGGACCGGGCGAGCGCATCGACCTGGACTGACGGTCTGCCCCCGTGGGGCCTCGGGTACCGTTGGCCTTAGCGGGGCTCGACCGGAACTGAGGGATTCATGGGACTCACCATCGGCGTCGACATCGGCGGCACCAAGATCGCGGCCGGCGTGGTCGACGAGGAAGGCAACATCCTCTCGACCTTCAAGGTGCCGACCCCCAGCACGCCCGAGGCCATCGTGGACGCCATCGCCTCGGCCGTGGAGGGCGCGCGTGCCGGACACGACATCGTCGGCGTGGGCATCGGTGCGGCCGGCTACGTGAACCGGCAGCGCTCGACCGTGTACTTCGCGCCCAACATCGACTGGCGCCAGGAGCCGCTCAAGGAGAAGGTCGAGGCCCGCGTGGGTCTCCCGGTCGTCGTGGAGAACGACGCCAACGCGGCCGCGTGGGGCGAGTACAAGTTCGGCGCGGGCAAGGGCCACCGCAACGTCATCTGCATCACGCTCGGCACCGGCCTGGGCGGCGGCATCATCATCGGCAACAAGCTGCGCCGGGGGCACTTCGGCGTGGCCGCCGAGTTCGGCCACATCCGGATGGTCCCGGACGGCCTGGCGTGCGGCTGCGGCTCGCAGGGCTGCTGGGAGCAGTACGCCTCCGGCCGCGCCCTGGTCCGCTACGCCAAGCAGCGCGCCAACGCCACCCCGGAGAACGCCGAGATCCTGCTGGGCCTCGGCGACGGCACCCCCGACGGCATCGAGGGCAAGCACATCTCGGTGGCCGCCCGCCAGGGCGACCCGGTGGCCGTGGACTCCTACCGCGAGCTGGCCCGCTGGGCGGGCGCCGGCCTCGCGGACCTGGCCTCGCTGTTCGACCCCTCCGCCTTCATCGTGGGCGGCGGCCTCTCGGACGAGGGCGAACTGGTCCTCGACCCGATCCGCAAGTCCTACAAGCGCTGGCTGGTGGGCGGCAACTGGCGCCCGGTCGCCGACGTCATCGCCGCCCAGCTCGGCAACAAGGCGGGTCTGGTCGGCGCGGCGGACCTGGCAAGGGAGCCGGACCCGGTCATGTAGACCGGCCGAGTGCACCGACTTCAGGGGCGCGGGGAATGATCCCCGCGCCCCGAGTAGGTTGATCACATGCCAACCCCGTTCCCCAACTCCCGTACGGAGTCAGACGGTTCCGCAGTCATCAGGGTTCTCAGCTACAACGTCCGCTCCCTGAGGGACGACCCGGAAGCCCTGGCAAGGGTCGTCGACGCCTGCGCCCCCGACGTCCTCCTCCTCCAGGAAGCCCCCCGCTTCTTCCGCTGGCGCAAGAAGCTGGCCCGGCTCGCCAAGGCCACCGGCCTCGTCTACCTCACCGGCGGAGCCCCCGCCGCCGGCCCGGCGATCCTCTGCTCCCTGCGGGCCACGGTCGAGAGCACCGGGGACAGCCTGCTGCCGCTCACCCCCGGCCAGCACCGAAGGGGCCTCGCCACCGCGGTCGTCCGCTTCGGCAAGGCCCGCGTGGGACTCGTCTCCTGCCACCTCGGCCTCCAGAAGGCCGAGCGCCGCACGCACAGCGGCCTGCTCCTGGCCCGCCTGGGCGAACTGGGCGTGGACCACGCGGTGATCGGCGGCGACATCAACGAGGGCCCCACCGGCCCCGCCTTCACCCTGCTCGCCGAAGCCCTCCAGGACGCCGCGACCGTCGCTCCCCGGGGCGGCACGGACACCTTCCCCGCCACGGCGCCCGCCCGCCGCATCGACGCCGTCCTCGCCACCCGGGGCATCGAGGTCCTCGCCTGCGGAGTCCCCACCGACCTCCCCGGCGTCACCGGAAGCGACCTGAGGGCGGCCACGGACCACCTTCCGGTCCTGGCCGCCCTCAGAATCCCGGCGAGCGTCTAGCAAGGCTCAGACGACGGCCCCCCGACCGGGGTCGTCGTCGCCGTCGTCGTCCGTACGCATGCGTGCCACCAGGGTGACGAACCCGCCGAGGAAGCCGCCGATGGCGAGCGTCGTCAGCCACCAGGTCATCTCCCAGCCCAGCAGCACCGCGAGCAGCAGCAGAACCGGCCCGCCGGCCACCCCGAGCCAGGCGAACTTGGCGGTGGTGTCCGCGACGGGCAGCGGGGGCGGCTCGGGCGGTACGAAGTGACCCTCGTCATCGTCGTCGTCACCGGAGTCCCCGGCGGTGTCGGAGGGCTCGGCCGGGGTGTGGTCGCGCGGACCGACACCGGGTGCGAAGGTGACCGAGCCGCCCAGCGGCCGTACCGGCGCGGGCTTCTCGTCGGTGCCGTCCGACTCCGACTCCGACTTCGACTCCGGTTCCGGGTCCTTCTCCAGCAGCGCGAGGTCCTCGATGGAGCGGAAGGGCTTCGAGCCGGGCGGGTCCGGCGGCTCGTCGCCGTACCCCGCGACGATGGCACGCCAGGCGGCGTCCTCGTCGAAGGGCCTGCCGTGCTCGTCCGGCTCGCGGCCCTCGCGGTCGGAGTCGTGCTCAGCCAACGGGGGCCGTCCCTTCCTTGCCGACACGGGGAGCGAGCCGGTCGACGAAGGCGAGACTCTCCTCGACGATCCGGTCCGCGTCATGGTCCAACGTCGCCACGTGGTAGCTCTGTTCCAGCACGCTCTCGGTTACGTCCGTGGAGGACACCCGGCTCAGCACCCGCGCCGAGTCGGCCGCCGGGACCACGTGGTCCACCGCGCTGCGCAGCAGCAGCAACGGCTGCGTGACCTGCGGCAGCTCACCGTCCAGCACGCGCAGGAAGCGGCGCAGGGAGTGGGCCGCGTGCAGCGGGACCCGGTCGTAGCCCAGCTCGGTGGTGGCGCCCTTGGCGATGTCGCTGGCGATGCCCTTGGTGGAGGGCACCAGGTGGCGGACGACGGGCAGGGCGTGGGCGGCGAGTCCGTGCACCCGGTTCGCCGGGTTGACGACGACCACTCCGGCGACGCGCTCACCGTGCTTGGCGGCCAGCCGTAGCGCCAGCGCGCCACCCATGGAAAGTCCCGCGACGAACACCCGCTCGCAGCGCTCGGAGAGCTGCCACAGCTCACGGTCGACGTGCGCGTACCAGTCCTCCCAGCCGGTGGCCCGCAGGTCCTCCCAGCGGGTGCCGTGACCGGGCAGCAGGGGCAGCGACACCGACAGGCCGTGCGCGGCGAGGTGCTCCGCCCAGGGGCGCAGCGACTGGGGCGAGCCGGTGAAACCGTGGCAGAGGAGAACCCCCACCTCCCCGCCGTCGTGGCGGTACGGCTCGGCTCCGGGAAGGACCGGCACCTTTGGGGCTCCTGTTCCGGTATGTGGATCTCTGGGGAGTGCGGTACTGGCGGATGTGCTTCACCGTACGCGACCGCGTCGCCACCGACCAGGGTCGTCGGCGCCATCGGCGGCGGTCCGGGTTAAGGTCTGTGCGACGGAAACGGGAGGCACGTGGGTGTTGTACGGCACGATGAAGGTTGCCATCGGAGGGCCGCTGAAGGTCGCCTTCAGACCGTGGGTCGAGGGGCTGGAGAACATCCCGGCCGAGGGGCCCGCCATTCTGGCGAGCAATCACCTGTCCTTCTCGGACTCGTTCTTCCTGCCCACGATGCTGGACCGCAAGGTCACCTTCATCGCCAAGGCCGAGTACTTCACCACCCCCGGGCTCAAGGGGCGGCTGACGGCCGCCTTCTTCAAGGGCGTCGGGCAGCTCCCCGTCGACCGCTCCGGCGCGCGCGGTGCGGGCGAGGCCGCGATCAAGAGCGGCATAGAGGTGCTGGAGCGCGGTGAGCTCTTCGGCATCTACCCCGAGGGCACCCGCTCGCCCGACGGGCGTCTCTACCGGGGCAAGCCCGGCGGCCTGGCCCGCGTGGCGCTGGCCACCGGCGCGCCGGTGATCCNNCACCGAGAAGATCCAGCCCCCCGGCAAGGTGATGCCGAAGCTGATGCGGCCCGGCATCCGGATCGGCAAGCCGCTGGACTTCAGCCGCTACCACGGCATGGACCACGACCGGTTCGTGCTGCGGGCGGTGACGGACGAGGTCATGTACGAGATCATGAAGCTCTCGGGCCAGGAGTACGTCGACATCTACGCGACCGCCGCCAAGCGGCAGATCGCGGAGGCGGCGAAGGCGGCGAAGGAAGCCGGCAAGGCCGAGAAGGCGGAGAAGACCGGGGCCTAGCGACCCGGCTCGGGGGAGGCGGGGGGCGCCATGGCCAGGGGCGAACAGGTCATGCGGATGTCGGTCGAGCTGCCGCTGTGGCGCGCGCTCACCGGCTACCGCG
>NZ_MUNH01000750.1:271-738 GCF_002154615.1 Streptomyces recifensis | reverse complement strand
CCCGGCATACCCGACCCGCGGGCGGCGATGGCCCGCGGCCGGGGTTCCGGCACGGCGGGCTCGACCGGGCTCGGCCTGGACATCGTGCGCCGTCTGGCCGAGTCCACGGGCGGGGACGTCCGCATCGGCTCCTCCGTGCTCGGCGGCACCGAGGTGCGGATCTGGCTCCAGCTCGACGCCCGCAAGCCCGCCGGACGCGGCCACCGGGGCACCGTCCGCAGGCGGCGCAAGCTGATACCCAGCCGCTGAGTGGTCTCGACCTTTAACCGGTCCCGATCCCTTCCTTAAGCGCACCCTAAGCCTTTCAACCACCGTCCCGGATAAGCCGATTGCCGGAATCGGCGTCGATAGCGTGCTGCCACCACCCCCCACTCCCGCACGAAGGACAGGCACGCCCATGAGCACGCACCGGCGCAGGATCAGTGGCAGGAACAAGGCGATAGGCGGCGTGGTGGCGGCCGCCGTGG
>NZ_MUNH01000750.1:0-179 GCF_002154615.1 Streptomyces recifensis | reverse complement strand
TGGAACGCCGAGTCCAGCGTGAGCGGGCAGCACGTCACGGTGAAGGCCGCCAAGTGGGACACCGACGGGCTGGCCGCCGGTAAGTCGGTCACCGTCGGCTTCGTGGTGGACGGCGCGGGCGACCCCACCGGCTGCCGGATCGACGGCTCCGAGTGTGCCGCCGACCCCGCCGCCACCCC
>NZ_MUNH01000749.1:0-1431 GCF_002154615.1 Streptomyces recifensis | reverse complement strand
CCGGCCGCCCTCGTCGAACTCGTGCTCCGTGAAGACCGCGTCCCACGCCCCGCCGTGCGCGTAGAGCGGGGCCGGGTCGTCGGCGGTGGAGAAGCACGGCACCAGCGCCTCGTAGAGAGACTGGAGCCGTTCGGCCCGCGCGGGGTCGGGGCCCTCGGGCGCGGCCGGGGCGTGGTCGCGTCCGTACCAGGCCGCCGCGACCATCAGGGACACGGCGGCCAGCAGCGGGCCGTACGGCATGAGCGCGACGGCCATGATCACGGCGGCCGTCAGGAACAGCAGCGGACCCCGCTTGTCCTTGGGGGTGGCCGCCACCTTGGCCCGGCCGGCCAGGGCCAGCAGGCGCAGGCCGCGCGAGATGGTGATCAGCGGGTGGAGGACGTCCGTGGCGCTGTCGGCCGCCGTCCGGGCCAGCTCCCGGCTCCGGGCGAGCTGGGTGCGGGCGAGCTGCGCGCTGTCCTTGCTCAGAATGCGGGGGAGTGGGCGCCGGGCCACTGCTGTCTCCTGGAGGTGGGTACGGGCGTGGGCGGACTCCCCCTCGGACGGGACCCGCCGGTCCGCGTGGCCTCGGGGGAGGGGCGCGGTCAGAACTTGATGCCGCCGAGGAGGCTCGCCAGGCTCTCGCCGCCCGCCTTGATGCTGGGCGCGATGGCCGTGCTCGCCAGGTAGAAGCCGAACAGCGCCGAGACGACGGCGTGCGAGCCCTTGAGCCCGTCCTTACGGAAGAACAGGAAGACGATGATGCCGAGCAGGACCACGCCGGACATGGAGAGGATCATTCGGGACCTCCTGGTGTCGAAGGGGGGACAGTCACCATGAGTACTTCCAGGATCACAGAATGTATCCATACGATAAAAGGTGCAACTGGGTGAAATTCGGCTTTTTTCCTACGGGTGGTGGAGCCGGCGGTCACCCGGCCGGGCAGAGCCCCCACGCCGGTGCGCGAGCCAGTACGCTGGCGATTCACCCGAACGGAAGTCATGAGAGGCGGTCCGGCCGATGAGCGAAGCCCCCGACCCGCAGGTCGTGGAGCTGGCGACCAAGATCTTCGACCTGGCCCGGCAGGGCCGGACCGAGGAACTGGTCGCCTACGTCGACGCGGGCGTCCCGGTCGGTCTCACCAACGACCGCGGCGACTGCCTGGTCATGCTCGCCGCGTACCACGGGCACGCCGACGCGGTCCGGGCGCTGCTCCAGCGGGGCGCCGACGCCGACCGGGTCAACGACCGGGGACAGACCCCGCTCGCCGGAGCCGTGTTCAAGGGGGAGACGGCGGTCATCCGGGCGCTGCTCGACGGCGGCGCCGACCCGGCCGTGGGCACGCCCTCGGCGATCGACACCGCCCGCATGTTCGGCAAGATCGAACTGCTGGAACTGTTCGGCGCGCACTGACACTTCGGCAACCGGCCCCTTCGGGGGGCGGAGATCGAC
>NZ_MUNH01000748.1:0-2666 GCF_002154615.1 Streptomyces recifensis | reverse complement strand
ATCGGCGCGGCCGCCGGCGCCGGCCTGGTCATGACCGCCACCACCGCCTCGGCCACCACAGGTCCGTCCGGCGGTGCCGCCATCGCCGTGGACCTGGCGCACAGCCGCGCCGACCGGGCCCACGTCACCGACTTCGACGAGACCTTCCGCATCCACGAGTACGGTCCGTCGGTCGCCGTGACGGCGGACAACCGCGCCCTGGCCGAGTCGGTCGGATGTTCCCCGTTCTCGCCGTGCCGCTCCGTGGCCCTCTCGTTCCAGATCGTCACCACCTCCGGCCACAACGCCCGGCTGATCCGCGCCACCAACATCGGCCGTGCGGCGAACGAGCACTGCCCGTCCTGCCAGACCTTCGCCGGGGCCTACCAGTTCGTCGTGTCCACCCCGCGGGCCTTCACCCTGGGAGCGGGCGCCCGGCGGGAGCTGGCGGCGCTGGGCCGCCGCGCGGCGGAACTGCGGTCCTCGCGGCTGCCGGTCTCCGTGATCCGGCAGCGCGCCGACGCGCTCTCCCACGAGGTCAAGGCGGTTCTCGACCGGGAGGCCGCGCGGGCTCCCCGGGCCGGCAAGGGCGATCCCGGGGCGGACTTCGCCCCCTTCGTCACGATGCACCGGCACGTCGACTAGGACCCGTCCGGCCAACCGCTCCCGGCCCGGCGGTCATCCGGCCCGGACGTCCCCGCCCCGCCGGCGACGTCCGGGCCGCCACTTCCCCCGCGGCCGCCGGCCCCGTCATCGCCCCACTCCGGAAGATCCGAGAACGTGACCAGTCCGCATCCCGCAACATCGCGCGTCCGTGTCCTCCAGCTCCTCTCCGAAGGACACGCGGCGCAGGACGTAGCCCGGAGGCTGGGCATTCCGGCCAGCACCGTCTACCGCTGGCGGCGCTCCCTCGTCGTCCCGGTGGCCCCGGCCCCGGCCCCGGGCCGGGTCCAGGAACTCGAGGCCGAACTCCTGCTGTGCTGCAGGACGATCGACGCCCTGAACGCCGTGATGCCCCCAAAAGACGTTACGAGGTGATCGCGCGCGTGGCGGCGCAGGGTTTTCCCGCGCGCAGGGTCGCCGCCCTGCTGCGCGTCTCCGAGTCCGGCTACTACGCGTGGCGTGAGCGCCCCTTGTCCGACAGGGACAGACGACACGCCTGGCTGACCCGGCTGATCACCGATCTCCACCGGCAGTCGGGCTCTTCCTGGGGCTACCGGCGCATCCACGAGGAACTCGACCGTCGTCTCGGGATCAAGGTCAGTCACGGGACCGTGGAACGGATCATGCGGCGATCCGGGCTGCGGGGGGCACCCGGACGTCTCCCGGCGGCCGGCGGCTCCCGGGAGTACGCCCGGCCCGGCACCCGGTGGATCGTGGACACGGCCGTGTGCCCCACGCGGGAGGGCGACCTCTGCGTCGCGGTCGTCCTGGACGCCGTCGGACGGCACCTGCTGAGCTGGCGCGCCACCGTCGCGCCGGACCACGAGCTCCTCACGCGGACTCTTCAGGCGGCCCTGGCCCGGCGGGCGGGGGCGCCCGTCCCGGCGGGCCCCGGCTTCAGCTGTGTCTTCACCGCGCGGACCGTGGCGTCCGGCTGGGCACCACCGGACGCCGTCAGGGGCGACTGGTACGACCACGCGGTGGCCGAGACCTTCTGGGAGCACGTGCGCCGCGTGCCACCGGGCACTCCGGCGGGCCTGCCGCCGCCGCGTCCGGAACTGTCGAGGGTCCTGAACCGCCTGGCCCGTCAGGGGCCGACGCGCCGCGAACCGCACCTTCCCCTCCCGTAAGGCGGACCCATGGATCTCACCCCACCCCTGCTCCGCTCCGGTCCCACCCGGTCGTGCACGGTCAGCGGTCCGGCCGCACCGCAGGCACACCGCGTGCTGCTGTACGACGCCCTGGAGGCGGCGGGCCGCTCGCTGGAGGCTGACGACGTGCAGGCCGTCTTCGCCGTGGCCGAGCTGGACGACACCATCGTCCAGGCCGTCATCACCTGGATCACGAACGCGGGGAACCCCCCGTTCGCCCGGTGAGCGGGTCCGGAGGTCCGCCGTACGGCCGGCTCCCACCGGCGGCGTACCGTGCCGGGAAGCAGGTCAGCCCCGCTCGGCCTCGACCCCGCCCGCCTCGAGCAGCGACTCCACCAGAACCGCGACGTGCCGCCGGTCCTTCGGGCTCAACCGCTGCACACTCGCGATGAGAATCTCCACCTCGGGGTCGGTCACCTCCGGCGCGTCCTCGAAATAGAGGTTGACCCCCGCCGCCTCGACGGCGGCCCGCTGCACGGGAGCCACCGGGATGCCGAGCCCCTTGGCGAGGCCCTCCAGCGTGGCCTTCTGCGGCACTTGGGCCAGCCGTCCCGACGTGGCCAGATGATGCACCGTCGATCGTGAGATGCCACCCCGGCGTGCCACGTCGTTGTAGGACCAGCCGTTCTGGTCCAGCCGGCCCTTGATCATTTGCTGCAGTGTGTTGAGCACCACCGCTTCTTCCTGTCGGGGAGAGGCAGCCCTGTCAATGAGTCTAACGGCCCGATCCTCGGCCCGTTCCTCATGTTTTCGCTTTCGCTCCCGTGCGCCACCCCGCGCTTCGCGCGCCGTGCGGTGGGGCCCGAATCCGGCCCGGGGCGCGCCTCGGCGGCGGGTGCGGTCAGACGTCCACCGCGGCGGCCGCCGCGGTGG
>NZ_MUNH01000747.1:0-6062 GCF_002154615.1 Streptomyces recifensis | reverse complement strand
CGCCGCCGCGCCGGTGTCCGTGCTCATCGCGGTCACCGGCGCCAGTCGCGCCGGTCGCCGCCGGTGCGGAACCGGTCGTCACGGGTGCGGTCGTCCCGGCGGCGGAAGAAGTCGCCGAGTTCCAGTTCACCGTCCAGGAAGCGGCCGGCGAAGAATCCGATGGCCCCGAGGGCCGCCACCAGCACGAAGGCTCCGAAACCGCCGTAGAACCCGGCGAAGCCCAGCGCCATTCCGGCGATCATGCCGACTGCTGCCATGCTCATCTCTGCAGCGCTCCTTCAAGCGAGTCGGCTCGTCCGGCCGAGTGATGTCAGCCGGTCCGGCCTGTTGTACGAGTACCCCCCAACTCACTGGATACGGGGCTGCCCCGGCTCCTCGTCGTCCTCCTCGTCGGGGAGGTGGACGTCGCTGACCGCGATGTTGACCTCGACGACCTCGAGGCTCGTCATCCGCTCCACGGCGGCGATCACGTTCTCCCGGACCGCGCGGGAGACATCGCCGATGGGATAGCCGTACTCCACGACGATCTCCAGATCGAGCGCGGTCTGCACCTCGCCGACCTCGGCCTTCACCCCTCGGGTGACGGTCCTGCCGCCGCCCGGCACCCGGTCGCGTACGGCGCCGAGGGTGCGGGAGAAGCCGCTGCCCATGGCGTGCACGCCCTCCACGTCCCGTGCCGCCATTCCGGCGATCTTCTCGACGACTCCGTCCGCGATGGTGGTACGGCCTCTGGTCGCCGGGTCGCCGCCGCCGGACCGGGTCTGCCTGCGGGCCGAGGTCTGCGGCTCGTTGTCGCCGCCGTGGGTTGCCATCTCGCTCATCGCCACTGCTCCCCTTTTCGGTCGTCGTTCTCCGACCACGGTAAGCACGCCTGCGCCGTTGCGCGCCGTGGAGAGGGCAGGGTGGAGGAATGACGGCGGACTGGACACAGGCGGTACGGCAGCGACTGGCGCCCGGCAGACTGCTGCCGCTCGGCGGCAGCCGGGACGGCGCGTGGATGACGGAACGGGCGGCCGCCTCGGTGCTGGCCGGGGCGGCGGCCGAGGTGCCGGGGGCGTGGCTGGGCACGCTGCGGATCGGTCCGGCCGATCCGCGGGAGGTGCGCGAGCCGGTCGTACCGGCGCCGCCGAGCGCGCTGTGGCCGGGACCGCTGCGGGTGACGGCGGACTTCGCGGCGACCGCCGCCCGGCCGCTGCCGGTGACGGCGGACCGGCTGCGGGAGGTGCTGACCGCGGCGGCCGACCGGCTGGGCCTCACGGTGACGGAGGTGGACCTGCGGGTGACGGACCTGCTGGAGCCGCCCGCCGAACCGCCCCCGGCGCCCCGGGCGCAGCGGGCGCCGGACGCCGAGCGCACCACCGACCCGGACGAGGCGACAGTGGCCGCGGCCGTGCTCACGGTGGCCGGGGTGACCCGGCTGACGGCGGCCTTCGGCGACCGGGGCCACGCGGTCCGGGTCCAGCGGCGCGAGTCGGACGCGGCCCTCCCGCACCGGCATGTGTACGTGGAGGTCGCCACGGACTCCGCGCACCGGGCCACCGAGGTGGCCCAGCGCGTGCGCGCGGCGGTACGGGACACGCTGGAGGACCGCCCGACGGTGGCGGTCCTGGTGACCGGCGTGGAGTGAGCGCGCCCGCGAAAGAGGCCGCGGTGCGCTCAGTCCCCGATGCCGGCGAGGTCGCGCAGACGGCGGGCCTGGGCGGCACGCTCGGCGACGACCTGCTCGTCGAAGGAGCGGCCGACGGCACCGCGCAGCAGCGCCTTGGTCTCCACCACGGCGTCGCGCGGCGCGGCCAGCACCGCGGAGGCGAGGTCGGTGGCGGCGCCGTCGAGGTCGGCGGCGGGCACGGCGACGCTGGCGAGGCCGGAGACGACCGCCTCCTCCGCGTGCACGAAGCGGCCGGTCACACAGATCTCCAGCGCGCGGGCGTAGCCGACGAGGCCGACCAGCGGGTGGGTGCCGGTGAGGTCGGGGACCAGGCCGAGGCTGGTCTCGCGCATGGCGAACTGCACGTCGTCGGCGACGACGCGGAGGTCACACGCGAGGGCCAACTGGAAGCCGGCGCCGATGGCGTGTCCCTGCACGGCGGCGATGGACACGATGTCGTTGCGCCGCCACCAGGTGAACGCCTCCTGGAACCCGGCGATGGCGGAGTCGACCCCGGCGTCGTCACGGCGCGCGAGATCGATGAAGCTCGGCTCGCCCTCGATCCCCTCCGGCGTGAACATCTGGCGGTCCAGCCCGGCGGAGAAGGACTTGCCCTCGCCACGCAGCACGACCACACGGACGGAACCCGGCAGCGCCCGGCCCGCCTCGGCCAGCGCCCGCCACAGAGCGGGGCTCTGCGCGTTGCGCTTGGCGGGGTTGGTCAGGGTCACCGTGGCGAGCGCGTCGTCGACGGTGAGCCGTACGCCGTCCTTGTCGAGTACAGGAGCGAGGTCCTGGTCGGGCGAAGCCATGGGGCGCCTCCGGTGGGTGCGGTCATCGCGCGGAGCCGTACGGCACCGCGAAGTGACTGCACAGTAACCACCCGGACGATCACGGGACCGACCGGGTGGCCACCATCGAAGCCGATGGGCCGCCCGGAGTCAGGACGACGCGGCCTTCTTGCCCCGCGTCGCACCGCCACGCCCACGGAGCGTGACGCCCGACTCGCTGAGCATCCGGTGCACAAAGCCATACGAGCGACCGGTTTCCTCGGCCAGCGCCCGGATGCTCGCACCGGAGTCGTACTTTTTCTTCAGGTCTGCCGCGAGCTTGTCGCGCGCGGCGCCGGTAACCCGGCTGCCCTTCTTCAGAGTCTCGGCCACCCGGTCCTCCTCATGGGAAGTGCGCTCTGGTCTTCTCATGATCACCCCTTCTCGTCGGGTTGGCCACCCATTCGGCAAGGTCCGTGAGACGAGGTTGTGACGACAGGAGCGGGTCCGCACATACGGAATCGACGATTCCGAAGCGCCGTGCGCGTACCGCCGAACGGGTGGAATCGGGAAGTCCCAGGTCAGCGACGCGAGACGGCCGGTCCCCCGGTACCGCTGGGGTACGGGGGGACCGGCCGGAAAATCCGTGTAGGACACACCTCGGTATGAGGAGATCTCACTCAGATGGTGGATCACCGCTGGGCCGAATGATCGGGCCGAATGATCGCGCCGGGGTCAGGCGAGGGCCACCAGGTCGGCGTAACCGGAGCCCCACAGGTCCTCCACGCCGTCCGGGAGCAGGATGATCCGCTCCGGCTGGAGCGCCTCGACGGCGCCCTCGTCGTGGGTGACCAGGACGACGGCGCCCTTGTAGGTGCGCAGCGCGCCGAGGATCTCCTCGCGGCTGGCGGGGTCGAGGTTGTTGGTGGGCTCGTCCAGCAGCAGCACGTTGGCCGAGGAGACGACCAGGGTGGCGAGCGCGAGGCGGGTCTTCTCACCGCCGGAGAGGACCCCGGCCGGCTTGTCGACGTCGTCGCCGGAGAAGAGGAACGAGCCGAGCGTCTTGCGGACCTCGACCAGGTCCAGGTCCGGCGCGGCCGAGCGCATGTTCTCCAGGACCGTGCGCTCGGGGTCCAGGGTCTCGTGCTCCTGGGCGTAGTAGCCGAGCTTGAGGCCGTGGCCGGGGACGACCGAGCCGGTGTCGGGCTGCTCCGCGCCGCCGAGGAGGCGCAGCAGGGTGGTCTTGCCGGCGCCGTTGAGGCCGAGGATGACGACGCGGGAGCCCTTGTCGATGGCCAGGTCGACGTCGGTGAAGATCTCCAGCGAGCCGTACGACTTCGACAGGCCCTCCGCCATCAGGGGCGTCTTGCCGCAGGGGGCGGGCTCGGGGAAGCGGAGCTTGGCGACCTTGTCGGACTGCCGGACGGCCTCCAGGCCGGAGAGCAGCTTGTCGGCGCGCTTGGCCATGTTCTGCGCGGCGACCGTCTTGGTGGCCTTGGCACGCATCTTGTCGGCCTGCGAGTGCAGGGCGGCGGCCTTCTTCTCGGCGTTCTGCCGCTCGCGCTTGCGGCGCTTCTCGTCGGCCTCACGCTGCTGCTGGTAGAGCTTCCAGCCCATGTTGTAGACGTCGATCTGGGAGCGGTTGGCGTCCAGGTAGAACACCTTGTTGACCACCGTCTCGACCAGGTCCACGTCGTGGGAGATCACGATGAAGCCGCCGCGGTAGGTCTTGAGGTAGTCCCGCAGCCAGACGATCGAGTCGGCGTCGAGGTGGTTGGTCGGCTCGTCGAGCAACAGGGTGTCGGCGTCCGAGAACAGGATGCGGGCCAGCTCGATACGGCGGCGCTGACCACCGGAGAGGGTGTGCAGCGGCTGGCCGAGCGCGCGGTCGGGCAGGTTGAGCGCGGCGGCGATGGTGGCGGCCTCGGCCTCGGCGGAGTACCCGCCCTTGGTGAGGAACTCGGTCTCCTGGCGCTCGTACTGGCGCAGGGCCTTCTCGCGGGTGGCGCCGGAGCCGTTGGCGATGCGCTGCTCGTTCTCCCGCATCTTGCGGATCAGCACGTCGAGGCCGCGGGCGGAGAGGATGCGGTCGCGGCCGAGGACGTCGAGGTCGCCGGTGCGGGGGTCCTGCGGGAGGTAGCCGACCTCGCCGGAGCGGGTGATGGTGCCGGCGGCCGGGATGCCGTCACCGGCCAGGCACTTGGTGAGGGTGGTTTTGCCCGCGCCGTTGCGGCCGACGAGGCCGATGCGGTCACCCTTGGCGACGCGGAAGGTGGCGTTCTCGATGAGGACGCGCGCACCGGCGCGCAGCTCGATACCGGAGGCGGAGATCACGGACATACTCCTGGGCGTACGTGGTTGACGGATGGGCGGCTGTCGAGGGCGTTCCCGCCGTCTAATGCGCGAGGAGAATGGCCATGGGGCCAGTCTAACGGGGGCGGGCAAGCCCTTTTCCTGCCCCGGGTGGCAGGTGTGCGGGCTTCCGGGGTACAGATGCCGCGTGAGCTGCGAGCCACGGTGTGACGGGCGGCTGGAAGCTCGCGAAAGCCGATGGAAGCCGACAGAAGGTGACGGGCTGTGCAGTTCGACGACGACGCGAATCTGGACACCTCCGAGGTGCGGGACGTGCGCGGGAGCCGGGTGCCGGGCGGCCGGGCGACGATCGGCGGGGGTGTCGTCGGGCTGGTCGGGCTGCTGCTGGCGCTGTTCCTTGGCGTCGGCCCGGACCAGCTCGGGCTCTCCTCGGGGGGTGACGCGACCGCGCCGCAGCCCTCCTCGGTGAGCGAGGTCCAGCAGTCCTGCCGTACCGGCCGGGACGCGAACACCCGCGAGGACTGCCGGGTGGTCGCGGTGGTCAACAGCGTGCAGGACTACTGGTCGGGCGAGTTCCGGCAGCAGGGGAAGCGGTACACCCCGGCGGAGACGTATCTCTTCAACGGGCAGATCCGTACCGCCTGCGGAGCGGCGACGGCGGCCGTGGGGCCGTTCTACTGCCCCGGTGACCAGCGGGTCTATCTGGACCTGGGCTTCTTCGACGAACTGCGCACGAAGTTCGGGGCGAGCGGGGGTCCGTTCGCCCAGGCGTACGTGATCGCGCACGAGTACGGCCACCATGTGCAGGACCTCATGGGCACGCTGGGCCGGACCCAGGACGGCACGACCGGCGAGAACAGCAGCTCGGTCCGGGTCGAGCTGCAGGCGGACTGCTATGCCGGGGTGTGGGCGCACCACGCGACGACGACCCCGGACGAGTCGACGGGCAGGCCGCTGATCACCAGCCTGACCCCGGCGGACATCAAGGACGGGCTGAACGCGGCGGCGGCCGTGGGCGACGACCGTATCCAGGAGGAGTTCCAGGGGAAGGTGACCCCGGAGACCTGGACGCACGGGTCCTCGCTGCAGCGGCAGCAGTGGTTCGACCAGGGGTACCGCACGGGCGATCCGGACCGGTGCAACACGTTCGGCTGAGGCCTTGCCCGTACCGGCTGCGAGACTGAAGGGGACGCCAGGACTACGGCGCGCGGGACTACCTGGCGAGGGACGCCGAGGGCAACGTCTGGAGCTTCGGCACGTACGCCCCCGCGCTGTCCACCTGAGCCGCGGGGGCGTTCCGGCAGGGTCCCGCTCAGCCTCCGGTGTGCACC
>NZ_MUNH01000746.1:0-6679 GCF_002154615.1 Streptomyces recifensis | reverse complement strand
AGCCGGGGTGGGCTCGGGTGCCGGTGCCGGTGCCGGTGCCGGTGCCGGTGACGGTGCCTGTGCCTGTGCCTGTGACGGTGCCTGTGCCGGGGTGGGCGTCGGCGTGAGTGGCGCGGCTTCGTCGGTCCGGGCCGGGTCGGGCTCCGAGGCCGGCTCGGGGGCGGGTTCCGGTTCCGGCACCGCCTCGGTTTCCTCGGGGACGGCGGCAGCCGGCTGGCGCGACGACCGCCCCGACCCCTCCGACCAGCCCAGATAACTCCCGCAGTTCCCGCAGAAGTCGTCCGTCGCCTCGTTCGACGCCCCGCAGGCGGGACATTCGCGCATGGCCGTCACTCTCCTTCACCGGAGCCGGAGGGCGCGGCGGAAAGGACCTCGACCCGGCATCGCGTGTGCACCGGGACCAGGGCCCGGACCAGTTCATGGACCCGTGACTCCTCGACCGTCGCCTCCCGGCCGGGCCACACCCGTACGACGATCTCGGCGTCCGGAGCGGGCGGCAGCTCGCTGCCGGGGGTGCCCGACCAGACGGCGGCGCCGTCGCCCACCACCTCGGCGCGCACCCCGAGGATCAGCCGGAGCGCCTCCACCAGGCCGCGCCTCGTACCGCGCCACCGGTGCAGCTCCATCGCCCGCACCGTGGCCTCGCGGCGCAGCTCCAGCGGCCAGCGCGGGTCGTCCACCCCGCCCACCCAGGAGGCGAGCCAGGCCACGAAGTCGGCCGGGGCCACCCGTGGGTCGAGGTAGGCGGGCAGGTTGTCGAGGGTGCTGAACACCGGGGCCAGGACCGTGTCCAGACCGGCGGTGAACCGCTGGGCGAAGTCGTCCTCCGCGTACAGCGCGGGCAGTTGGCCGCCGATCGGATGGCGGCTCGGCAGACCGGGGATCGCGGCGCGGCTCATACCCGCGCCTCCGGCTCCGCCGCCGTGACGACCACCTGGTGCTGGTACGGGAAGACCAGCGCGCCCGCGCCGATGTCGACCCGGTCCACCGGCGCACCGCGCCGCCCGGTCACCGGGTCGGCCGGGAACAGCCGGATGTCCTCCACCAGCACGTCCCCCACGGCCCGCTGGAGCACCCCGAACAGCTCCCCGTACTGGACCGGCCGCCCGAACGGCCAGCCCGTGCCGTCGGGGCCGCCGTGCAGGGGGTCCAGGTGGTCGTGGAGCGCGGCCAGGGCGGTGGCCCGTACGCGGTCCGCGACGGCGGCCGGGGCGGTGAGCCGGGCCACCACGGTGACGCCCTGGTAGACCGGCGGTTCCACCACGAGACGGGTGCCGATCAGGCGCCGCTCGTCCAGAGCCTCGGTGATCGCGGCGAGCACCTGGTCGGACGGGATGAGCTGCTCGAAGCGCACCCGGCCGTCGTCGTCGGGCACCGCGTCCGGCACCACCAGCACCCGGACCGCGCCCGGCTCGTCGGCGGCGGGCAGACAGCGCACCCGGCGCACCGACGGCGCCGCCTGCCGGGCGATGATCTCGTGGTCCTCGGCGGTCACCGCGCGCTCCTGCATGCGCAGTGCCTGCGGGGCACGCAGCCGGGCGTTGGCCACCGACTCGCCCGCCACCCCGCCACGCGCCGCCTCCCGGTTGCCCACACGGGCGACGTACGGCACCGAACTGCGCAGCACGTTGATCGCGCCGCGCGCCACGTTCCCCGCCGGCCCGCCGCCGGTGCGGTAGCGGGCCACACGGACCTGGGCGCCCTTGGGCGGCACCGCGCCGCACGGGCGCAGCGTGCCGTCGGGCTCGCGCAGCGCGGGCGCGAAACCGAACTCGCCCGAGGTGGCGTCGACCCGTACGTGCCGGTCCTCGGGGCCGGAGCGGCCGAAGTGCTCGACCACCTGCCAGCGCTGCCAGCCGTCGGCGGAGGACACCTCCACCACGGGCGGCTCGCCGTCGAGCAGCACCGGCGGCCGGTCCAGGCGGAACGCCTGCCCGGCGACGCCCTCGGAGACGCCGAGCGGCACGTCCGTCACCGTCTCCGCATGCTCCACCGTCATGGTGCCGCCCACCGTGAACACGGCGGCCTCCCGCACCGTCGGCGACTCGGAGTAGAACGGCTGGCCGGGCTCGGCCGGCACGACCCGGCAGCGCAGCCAGCCCGCGTGCGTCCCGCCGATCACGGACGCCGTGTGCGACGCCGGTACGTACACGATGACCTCGCCGGGCCGGTTCAGACCGCCCGTGGTGTCCTCGCCGGTCTCACACCGCAGCCAGCGTGTGCCGTCCCACGCCTCCCAGACGAGCGGAGGCTGGCGCGGGTCCACACCGACGCCCTCGACCCGGCTGTCCAGGCGGACGGCGACCACGCAGCGCGGCACGGCCGTCGGCAGCCCGAACAGCAGCGCGTCACCGGGCTCGGGCGTCGTCTGGAAGCAGCGCACGTCCCGCCCCTCGGCGAGCGCGTTGGTCCGGTCGGTCTGGTCGCCGCCGCGCGGCGCCGTCACCAGCCGGATCAACTCGCTGGGCAGGATGCGCAGTTCCTCGGTGGTGGCGAAGACGACGGCGTCCTCGTCCTCGCCCGCCGCCGTCGTCACCTCGGTGCCCTCGGTCAGCGTCACCGGCTCCGGCTGCGGCGCGGAGAGCCAGAAGTCGACCTCGGCGGACGCCGCCGACGGCGGGAACAGCCGGATGCCCAACAGGTCGAGAAACGCCAGGTAGTTCTTCTCCGGTACCCGGTTCAGCCGGTAGAGCAGCTGGTCCACCAGATAGGCGAACGTCTCGATCAGCGTGACACCGGGGTCCGACACATTGTGGTCGGTCCACTCGGGGGCACGCTGCTGCACATACCGTTTCGCCTCGTCGACGAGCTGCTGGAAGCGCCGGTCGTCCAGATTGGGGGAGGGCAGGACCATCAGTCGCCGACCACTTCCTCGACACCCTCCTCGGAGGGGATCGTGTAGAACGGAAACACCAGATTGCGCCGGTCGTTGGTGGAACGCACCGTGTAATGCACGTCGATGTAGAGCGTCCCGGCGTCCACCGCGTCGAAGGCCACCACCACGTCGTCCACGGAGATCCGCGGCTCCCACCGCTCCAGGGCCTCCCGGACCTGCTGAGCGACCCGGCCCGCCGTGGCGCCGTCGCCCGGCGCGAACACGTAGTCGTGGATGCCGCAGCCGAACTCGGGCCGCATCGGCCGCTCGCCGGGCGCGGTGCCGAGGACCAGCCGGATGGCCTCCTCGATCTCCCGCGCCCGCTCCACCATGGCGATCCCGCCGGTGGGGCCGACCCGCAGCGGGAACGCCCAGCCCCGGCCGATGAACCGCTCGCTCACAGCACGCCACCTATCTCCACGCTCAACTCACCCATCACGATCTGCGCCTGGCACGCCGTCTTGTCACCCATCCGCGCGGCCGGCAGCCCGCCGATCAGCACGCCCTCGCCGACCACCGCCATCGGGTCCGGCATGATCACGTTCAGCGGCCCGGTGGCCGCGTGCGGCGGGACCACGCACACGTGCAGGCTGCCCACGACGGCCGCCGGACGGCCCCCGATCAGTACGGTCGCCACCCGCGCGGCGGCCGCGGGCGGCGGGGTGGTGATCCGGCCGCCATGGCTCGTCGGATCACCGGTACGGGCTGCGGCCGGCATCGTGAACTCCTCGGTAATCGACATCAACGGACACGCGGGGCGGATCAGTTGATCCGGATGAGCTTGGCCTTCAGGACACCCAGCAGACCACCGTCCACCTCGACCGACGAGCGCCCGGTCACCGCCACCGCGCGGCCGGACACGGAGACCCGCGACTGCCCGTCCAGCACCACCCGGCGCCCCTTCAGGGTCACCTGGCCCTGCGGCGCGCTCAGCGTGATGTCCTGCTTGTCCAGCACCATCGACGTGCCCACCTGCCCCGGCGACCGGTACACGGTCACCTCGATCCGGTCCTCGCGGTCGTCCATCCGGACCTCCAGACGCTTGTCCGCCGTCACCAGCCGCAGCCCCGTCGGACCCGGCCGGGGGGCGTCCAGCAGTTCCAGCCGGTGCCCCGAACGCGACACGATGGAGCGCCGGTTGACCTTCCCACTGGTCTTGTCCACCAGCGGCACATCGTGCTTCGACGGCTTGTCCACCCCGTTGTAGAGCCCGCCCAGGACGTACGGACTGTCCAGCAGCCCCTGCTCGAACCCGACCAGCACCTCGTCGTTGACCTCGGGGCTGACCACACCGCCGCCGCCCTTGCCGCCCCACTGCACGGTACGCGTCCAGTCCGAGACGTACGTGTCGTCCAGCCAGGGGAACTTGAGCCGTACCGCGCCCTGCTCCGCGCCGTTCGGCTCCCGCACATCGGTGACCACACCGATGGCCAGACCCGGAATGCGCGCACCGCGCGAGCCCGCCGCCCCGGCACCGGACAGCCCGGTCAGCGAGGGGTCCGGACGGGAGCTGACCCACAGGGTCGTCCGGTAACCGCCGTGCGGCTCCAGCACGTGCTGCACCGCCGTCGCCGTGTAGCGCCCCGAGAACGCGGGGCCCACATTGCCCAGCGCGACCGCCTTGCCCGCGCGCAGCGCCGGATTTCCGGTGGTGAGCGCCTCCAGGTCACCGTAGGACGCGCTCACCTGCTCCGCCGTCGCCCGCGCCACCGCCGCCGCCTCCGCCTGCGTGCGGTACGGGGTGTCGGCCACCGTCACCTGGGTCTTCCTGCCGAACCGGTTCACCGACGCGGGATTCAGACCCGGCACGACCGTGCCACTGGTGATAGACGCCTGCTCGGCCACCACCGCCCGCTTGGTGGTCGCGTCCCAGCCGCGCACCTGCACCTTCTGCGCCGCGTCCGCCATCGACAGCGACGCCCGCAGCGCCAGCAGGTTCCGCCCGTACTCCAGCACCAGCGGACTCCGCGTCGCGGGTGTCGACGGGGCGGGCGCGCCGGACGCCTTCACTGGGCGGGTGAACTGCAGGACACCCTTGTCGTCCACCCGTACCTGCGCACCGCACTCGCCCGCCAGATACTGCAGGAAGTCCCAGTCGGAGACGTTCGCCTGCGAGAGCTGCTTGTGCGTGACCGCGGGCGCCTCCACCTTGCCGCAGGCCAGGCCCGCCGAGGTGGCGACCTTGCGGATGATCGCCGCCGTCGTCATGTTCCGGTACGCCACCACCTTGCGGCCCCGCTGCAGCCGGTGCGCCTTGGAGTACGCCCGTACGACGGTGAACGTGCCGGTGCCGTCCCGGTCCAGCTCCAGGGCCGTCACCTCGCCGCTGAACAGCGGCTCACGCGCCTGCCCCTTCACCGTCACCACCGACACCCGCAGCGGCGTGCCGATCGTGACACCGGTCGCCGCGAGGAACTCGTGCTGCGGATCGCGGTACGTCAGCACCGCCGTGTCCGGCAGCCCCACGCTCTCCTCGATCACACAGCTCACCAGCTGCGTCGCCCAGGTGTTCGGCAGCTCGCCCGGTGCCTCGACCACCGGATCGGCCGCGAACGACCGGACGTCACCCGACTCGGCGGCCGTCACCGCTCCTCCTCGTACCCGGCGTCCCGCAGTCCCGGAACCACCAGTTCGGTGCCGGGCCGGAGCGCCATCGGGTCGTCGATGCCGTTCGCCTCGGCGATCGCCCGCCAGGCCGTCGCGTCCCCGTACTCCCGCCAGGCGAGCATCGCCAGGCTGTCGCCCGCCACCAGCGTGTGCGTGCTGCGCGCCGTCCGCGCGCCCGAGGTGGGGTTCTGCCCCGGCGGGTCGACGCTCGCCTCCTCGATGGACAGCGAGCAGGTGGCCCGCAGCGGCTTGCCGTCCACGTCGAACAGCGTGTACGACACCGACAGGCTGGACAGCACCCCGTCGAACGACGTCGTACGCGCCGTACCCCACTCGAACCGCACCCAGGGGCTCGCCGGCTTCTTCCGGCCGAGGCTCGCCTGCGTGGGCACGCACGCCTTCATCAGCTTCTCCACGGCCTGTTCCACGGAGTTGTCGTGGGTGGCCGTCGCGTCGAGGAACACCTCCAGGCTCAGCACCCTCGGTCCACTGCCGACGAACTCCGGCAGCGCCGACTCGCCCGCCATGCGCGCCGGGGAGCGGCGCCACTCGGTGGACTTGCTCAGCTCCAGCGTCGACGGGTTGAACTGGAGGTCGAGCCGTGCGAGCGTGCCGCCGGGCTTGGCGCCGACCGAGGCCGGCGGCTCCTTGAGGGTGAGCTGCGCCCTGGCCCGGCTGGCGCGGACCGATGGGGACATGGGGTGGTTCCTTCCTGGGAAACGTGGGCTTTACGGGGCGAGCGGGCGGTCAGGAAGGAACCAGCCCCTCGTGCGCGATCTCCAGCGTCTCCACCGCCGCCTGCGAACTGGCCGGGTCGAACGACGGGCCCTGCCAGCGGACCGGCACGATCCCGTACACCTGCCAGCCGATGATCCGGCTGAGGTCGGGGCGCAGCGCCACGATCTCGCCGTCCTTCGGCTCCACCCGGCGCAGCGTCTCGTCCAGCCAGCGGCCGATCTTCGCGGTGTCCGACGTCACCGGCCGGGTCAGCGTGATGTTCGACCAGGTCACCCGGCCCGGCAACTGCCAGGTGAACCCGTTGTTCCCGCCCTCCGCGTAGGTCTCCATCTCGACCTGCGCCCCCATGCCGGAACACGTGTGGAACGCGCCGAGGTCGTTCCCGCCGATGTTGAGCCGGAAGAACACGCTCGTGGCGAAGATGTTGTCGGTCATGCTGCTCGGGTTCCGTCCGTGGGG
>NZ_MUNH01000745.1:0-582 GCF_002154615.1 Streptomyces recifensis | reverse complement strand
GAGCGGCGCGGAAGTCGCACTGAAGGGGGAACACCATGACCGGAACCGTCGCGCACGATCCGCCTCCGGCCACGGCCGGACGACCGGGACGCCCGCTCATCGTCACCGAGGACGCGGCGCTTCTCGACGATCTGCTGCGCCTGTGCGCGGCGGCCGGCGCCACACCGGAGGTCCACCACGGCGTCCCGGACCACGGCGGGGGATGGGACGGCGCGCCGCTCGTCCTGGTCGGGGACGACGCCGCCCGCCGGGTGCGCGGAGCCGCGCGGCGGCGCGGAGTGGTCCTGGTCGGCCGTGACCAGGACGACCCGGACGTGTGGAAACGCGCGGTCCGGATCGGCGCNNNNCGCCGACCCGCTCGGCGGCGGACTCGACGTGCTCCTCGGCGGCGAGACCGCGGAAGGGCTCCGCTGGCCCGCCTTCGCCGCCTCACGCGGCAGAGTCGGCGGCGGCGCCCTGGAGGAATCCCTGCCCGAACTGCACGCGCTGCGCGTGCTGAGCTGGGACCGCGGCGACTGCGTGGCGGTGCCGCCCCAGGCCGTCCGCGCGGTGCTCGCCGCCGCCCGGCGGCGCGGAAGGTCG
>NZ_MUNH01000744.1:234-817 GCF_002154615.1 Streptomyces recifensis | reverse complement strand
GTCAGCTAACCCGGTAGGCGGAGGAGGGAAAGGAGTGCGCCCGCGTGGCGTTCAACCGGCCTGCCCCACAAGCCCCGTTCGCGCCGGACGCGAGTGAGCCCTTTGCCTACGGCGCCCCCCGTGCCGAGGACGGCGCGTGGGAGGAGTGGAACCCCACCGAGGAGTCCCTGCCCGCGGTACGCGGCCGCCACCGGGTGGCCAAGCAGCGCGGCGGTGGACTCGCCCGCAGCTCCACCGTGCTCGGCGTCGGTGTCATCGCCGCCGTCGGCGCGGGTGGCATGGCGAGCGCCAACACCGGCAAGCCGCCCGTGTCCATCGCGCTGCCCGACCTGCCCTCCGTGGACTCCCTGATCGACGGGCACCACCACACGGAGACGCCCGCCGCCTCCCTCGCCGGTGTCGCCACCGCCACCGCCACGGCCACCGCCGTCGGCGACGACTCCACCGCCGACGCGGGCGAGGCGCTGCGCAGCCGGATCATGGCCCAGGCCGAGCGGCAGCAGAGCAAGGCGGACAGCCGGGCCACCGCGGCCGCCGTCGCCAAGGCCGACCAGCAGGCCGCCGAGGCCGCCGCCAAGGCCGC
>NZ_MUNH01000744.1:0-190 GCF_002154615.1 Streptomyces recifensis | reverse complement strand
CCTCCTCGTACACGATCACCTCGACCTTCGGGCAGGCCGGCTCGATGTGGTCCTCCGGGTACCACACCGGGCTGGACTTCGCCGCGCCCACCGGGACGCTGATCAAGGCGATCCACAGCGGCACGATCACCGAGGCCGGCTGGGCCGGTGCGTACGGCTACCGCACGATCCTCACCCTGGACGACGGCAC
>NZ_MUNH01000074.1:0-3073 GCF_002154615.1 Streptomyces recifensis | reverse complement strand
GGGTGAGTGCCGGGCCCCGGGCTGGGGGCCGGTGGGGTCAGGCGGACGGCGTTCCCGCCTTCAGGACGGCAGTGCGCTGACGGCGGGCCGGTGTCCGCCCCGTGGGCCAGGCTGCCCGCCGGGCCCGGCGGCGCGCTGTCGGCCGACCGGTGCCCCCGGCTCGGCGGGGCGGGCCGGACGTGTGCTGAGCAGCTCGGGCGGCCCCGCAGGGCCTCAGCCCACCACCCGTGCCAGGGCGAAGCCGTCGTAGCCCTTGCCGCCCACTGTCTGGAGGGCCGTGCCCGTCAGGCGGGGGTGGTCGGCGATGAGGTCGATGGCCGCGCGGGTGCCGGTGATGGCGGGGTCGGTGCTGGTCGGGTCGGCCACGCGGCCGTCGCGGACGACGTTGTCGAGGATGATCAGACTGCCGGTGCGGGTGAGCCGGAGGGCCCACTCGACGTAGTGCGGGTTGTTGGCCTTGTCGGCGTCGATGAAGACCAGGTCGAAGGGGGCCGGGTTCTCGTCGGCGAGGTTGGGGAGGGACTCCAGGGCCGGGCCGACCCGTACGTCCACCATCCGGTCGAGGCCCGCGCGAGCGATGTTGCGGACCGCCACGTCGGCGTGTTCCGGGTTGTGCTCCAGTGTGACCACGCGGCCGTCCTCGGGCAGGGCGCGGGCCAGCCAGATGGTGCTGTACCCGCCGAGGGTGCCGATCTCCAGCACCGTACGGGCGCCCTGGATCTGCGCGAGGAGCTGGAGGAACTTGCCCTGGGTGGGGGTCACCGCGATGGACGGCAGCCCGGCCGCCTCCGAGTCGCGCAGCGCGGCCCGCAGGGCGTCGTCGTCCGGTGCGAGCCGGCCGGTGAAGTAGAGGTCGACGTCGTCCCACCGCTGCGACTCGCTCATGCGTGTGCTGCCTTTCCCGAGTGTCTGCGCAATGCCTCTGCCAGGGTCCATGGTGCCCCCCGGAAAGACAGAAGTGGGCGCGGAAACCGTGCGTACGGTTCCCGCGCCCACCTCGCCCGGAGAAAGGACTCCTACTGCTCGGCCTCCACCGCGGGCGGCGAACCCGGCAGCGGACGGCCGGCGGACTCGCTCATCCGCCACACCGCGAAGCCACCGATGACGGCGGCCGCCATCATGTAGTACGCGGGCATCATCAGGTTGCCGGTCGCGCCGATCAGCGCGGTGACCACCAGCGGGGTCGTACCGCCGAACAGGGACACCGAGACGTTGAAGCCGATCGACAGCGAGCCGTAGCGGACCCGGGTCGGGAACAGCGCCGGGAGCGCGGCCGGCATGGCGGCGGTGAAGCAGACCAGCAGCAGACCCAGCGCGCCCATGCCGAGCGCGACGGCGAGCAGGCTGCCCTGGCGGATCAGCAGCAGCGCCGGGATCGACAGGAACAGGAAGCCCGCGCAGCCCGCGGCGATCACCGGACGGCGGCCGACGCGGTCGGTCAGGGCGCCCGCGAACGGCTGGACGATCATCATCAGCGCCATCACACCGAGCACGACCAGCAGACCGTGCGTCTCGTCGTACTTCAGCTCACTGGTGAGGAAGCTCGGCATGTACGACAGCAGCATGTAGTCGGTGACGTTGAAGACCAGCACCAGGCCGACACAGAGCAGCAGCGACTGCCACTGGCCCGCGAGCATCTCGCGCAGCGGCACCTTCGGCCGGTTGGTCTCGGCCTTCTCGACCTCGGCGGCGAACGCCGGGGTCTCCTCCAGGCGCATCCGCAGGTACAGGCCGATGATGCCCATCGGACCGGCGATCAGGAACGGGATGCGCCAGCCCCAGGAGAGCAGGTCGTCGCTGGAGAGCAGGGCCGTCATCAGCGTGACCAGGCCCGCGCCGCCGATGTAACCGGCCAGCGTGCCGAACTCCAGCCAGCTGCCGAGGAAGCCGCGCTTCTTGTCGGGCGCGTACTCGGCGATGAAGGTCGAGGCACCGGCGTACTCACCACCGGTGGAGAAGCCCTGCACCAGCCGGGCCGCCAGCAGCAGCAGCGGCGCGCCGACGCCGATGGAGGCGTAGGAGGGGATCAGGCCGATGGCGAACGTGCCCGCCGCCATCATGATCATCGTGACGGCGAGGACCTTCTGGCGCCCCACTCGGTCACCCAGCGGGCCGAAGATCATACCGCCGAGGGGGCGGACGAGGAAGGCCGCCGCGAAGGCGCCGAACGTCGAGAGGAGCTGTGCAGTCGGGTTCCCGGAAGGGAAGAAGACTTTGCCCAGCGTCACGGCGATGTAGCTGTAGACGCCGAAGTCGAACCACTCCATGGCGTTGCCGAGCGCGGCAGCCTTGACGGCACGCTTGACGAGCGCGGGGTCGGTGACCGTGGGCTCTGCCTGGGCCTTCGGGGCCCGAAGGGACTTCGGACGGGGACTGACAGCGGTGGCGGCCAAAACGGAACTCGCCTGCCTTTCGACGGGGACACGGGCAGCGCCGGACGACGACGGCGATGACGTGCGTCAGGCAGAAAAGAGACGATAGGAGAGATTCGGCCCCTTACGTCCTGTGCGCGGACTGTTGCGTTCTGCAAAGAAACCGCGTCTACGCTGGTACGTCTGCCCTGTTCGCCGAGCACGATCCGCATCAAAAATGTGATCCATATCGCGCTCCGGACCGGAAACCGGCCCCTCCGCGGACTATCATCATCCGGACAAATGGGTGACGGGCATACCGTGACGCGATGGGGCGGGAGGCCACGAGGCGTGGTGGACGTGGAGCACGGCGGCCGGTCGGCGGACCCCCTGGCGACGGCCGGAGCCGGCCCCAGAGCCCGGCTGCGCGCCGCCCGGCTCGCCCTGTGGACGGTCGCCACGATCCTCGCCGCCCGGCAGATGGCCCTCGTCCTCACCACCCCGAGCGGGCAGCGCCTCACCGACCTGGAGACCTGGGTCGGCCCGGACGGCGTCCTGCACGTCAACGGCTCCCTGTACGACTCCACCCGGTTCACCGGCACCCCCTTCGCCGGCCTGGTCCTCAAGCCGCTCACCCGCGCCGCCGAACAGGCCCTCGGCTGGGGCTGGACCTTCGGCACGCTGCTGCTGGTCGTCGCCCTCGGCCTGGTCGTCGCCCGCGC
>NZ_MUNH01000743.1:0-660 GCF_002154615.1 Streptomyces recifensis | reverse complement strand
GGCGGGCGCCGCGACGGCCTTTCTCCGACTGTGCGACCGCGCTGGAGTCCCGGTCGTGGTACCCGAGGATCTGGGGGGCCTGTGCTGCGGCACCCCGTGGCAGTCCAAGGGGTACACGACCGGGCATCGCACCATGGCCTCGCGCACCCTGGAAGCCTTGTGGAAGGCGACTGACCAGGGCCGCCTGCCCGTGGTTTGCGACGCGTCGTCGTGCACCCACGGCCTGGAGCAGTTGCCGGAGGCGTTGCCGGAGGCCGAGCGCAGGCGGTACACGTCGCTGCGCTTCGTCGACAGCGTCGCCTTCGCCGCCGAGCACCTGCTGCCGGCGCTGCCCGAGCCGCGCCGTCTGGGCAGTCTGGCACTGCATCCCACCTGCTCCACCGTGCACCTGGGAGTGGAGGAGGCTCTGCGGGAAATCGCCGACGCGGTGAGCGAGCGGGTGAGTGTGCCCGACTCCTGGGGTTGCTGCGCCTTCGCGGGCGACCGGGGCATGCTCCACCCCGAAGTGACGGCGTCGGCGACCGCCGCTCAGGCCACCGAGATCACCGCGCACTCCTACGACGCCTACGCCTCCAGCAACCGTACGTGCGAGATGGGTATGTCGAGAGCGACCGGGCAGAGCTACCGGCACATTCTCGAGCTCCTCGACGAGGTGACCTC
>NZ_MUNH01000742.1:0-921 GCF_002154615.1 Streptomyces recifensis | reverse complement strand
CGGCGGCCCTGCTCGCGGCCTCCGCGCTGCTCGTGTCCGGCTGCGGCGCGAGCGGCCCGGGCTCGGACGGCACGGTGGGGGCGGCGCTGGCCGCGCTGCCGATGTCGACCCCGTCGGCGCTGTCGCCGTACTACACGCAGAAGCTGAGCTGGCGGGAGTGCGGCGGTCCCGGTTTCGAGTGCGCCACGATGAAGGTGCCGCTCGACTACGACAGGCCGGCGTCCGGTGACATCAAGCTGGCCGTCGCCCGCAAGAAGGCCACCGGCAAGGGCAAGCCGCTCGGCTCCCTGCTGGTCAATCCGGGCGGCCCCGGCGGCTCCGCGATCGCATACCTCCAGCAGTACGCGGGCATCGGCTACCCCGCCGAGATCCGGGCCCGCTACGACATGGTCGCCGTCGACCCGCGCGGGGTGGCCCGCAGCGAGCCCGTGGAGTGCCTGGACGGGCGCCAGATGGACGCGTTCACCGAGGTGGACATGACCCCGGACGACGCCAAGGAGACGGACGCCCTGGCCGGCGCCGACCGGAAGTTCGCCGAGGCCTGCGGGGAGCACTCCGCGAAGCTGCTCCGGCACGTCTCCACCGTCGAGGCGGCCCGCGACATGGACGTCCTGCGCGAGCTGCTCGGCGACAAGAAGCTGAACTACGTGGGCGCGTCGTACGGCACGCTTCTCGGCGCGACCTACGCCGGGCTGTTCCCCCACCGCACCGGTCGGCTGGTGCTGGACGGTGCGATGGACCCCTCGCTCGACGCCCGGCAGGTCAACCTGGACCAGACGGCGGGCTTCGAGACGGCGTTCCGGGCGTTCTCGGCGGACTGCGTCAAGCGGGCCGACTGCCCGCTGGACGGCAAGGACGCGACCCCCGCGCAGGTCGGCGACCGCATGCAGAAGTTCTTCCGGGCGCTGGACGCCCACCCCA
>NZ_MUNH01000741.1:0-1774 GCF_002154615.1 Streptomyces recifensis | reverse complement strand
CCCTGGTCGCCCTGCTCGCCCGTATCTGCGCGGCAGCCCTCGCCCGGTTCCCGGAGCTGAACGCCTACGTCGACACCGAGGCCCGTGAGGTCGTCCAACTGCCCGGCGTGCACCTGGGGTTCGCCGCGCAGACCGAGCGCGGGCTGGTCGTTCCCGTCGTCCGGGACGCGCACAGGCGGGACGCCGAGTCGCTGACCGCCGAGTTCGCCCGGCTCACCGAGGCCGCCCGCGCGGGGCGGCTGACACCGGGTGAACTCACCGGCGGCACCTTCACGCTGAACAACTACGGCGTCTTCGGGGTCGACGGCTCCACCCCGATCATCAACCACCCCGAAGCCGCCATGCTCGGCGTCGGCCGCATCGTCCCCAAGCCGTGGGTGCACGAGGGCGAACTGGCGGTGCGCCAGGTCGTGCAGCTCTCGCTCACCTTCGACCACCGGGTCTGCGACGGCGGCACGGCGGGCGGCTTCCTGAGGTACGTGGCGGACTGCGTGGAACAGCCGGCCGTACTGCTGCGCACCGTGTGAGCCCGGCCTTGCGACACCCGCCCGGTTCCCGCCGGGCGGCATCCGCTCACGAGGGTCCACCAGCCATACTCGAAGGGTGACCGACAACGCCCCGGCCGGCCCCCCGCCGGCCGCATCCCCCGAGCCCAGCGGGGCCGGCCCGGCGCCCGGCGCCCCGTACGACGCCGTCGTGCTGGCCGGCGGCGGGGCGCGGCGGCTGGGCGGGGCCGACAAGCCCGGTGTCCAGGTCGGCGGTCGCGCGCTGCTCGACCGGGTGCTGGCCGCCTGCGCCGACGCGGCCACCACCGTCGTCGTGGCCGACCCCCGTGTCACCGCCCGGCCGGTGCGCTGGGCGCGGGAGGAGCCGGCCGGTGGCGGACCCGTCGCCGCGCTCGGCGCGGGGCTGCGGCTCACCACGGCCGAGTACGCGGTGGTGCTCTCCGCCGACCTGCCGTTCCTCGGCGCGGACACCGTGCACCGGCTGCTGGCCGCCCTGCGGGACGGCGATGCCGACGGGGCGATGCTCACCGACGACGACGGCCGCGACCAGCCGCTGGTGGCCGCGTACCGCACCGCCTCCCTGCGCCGCGCCCTGGCGGACCTCGCCACCGGGCACGCCGGGCACGCCGGGCACTCCGGGCACGCCGGGCAGGGCGAGCAGCCCGGGCGCGGCGGCCTGACCGGGCTGCCCCTGCGCCGACTGACCGGCGCCCTGCGCCTGATCCGGCTCACCGACCCGCTGGCCTCCTTCGACTGCGACACCTGGGAAGACATCGCCCACGCCAGGGCACGGATCAGGGAGCATGGGCACGTGCTGAACGAATGGATCACCGCAGTCAAGAACGAGCTGGGCATCGAGCTCGACGTCGACACCCGCGTCCTTCTGGACGCCGCCCGCGACGTCGCCCACGGTGTGGCCCGCCCCGCCGCCCCGCTGACCACCTTCCTCATCGGCTACGCCGCCGCCCAGGGCAAGGGTGACGCCGAGTCCGTCGCCGAGGCGTCCGCCAAGGTCGCCGACCTGGCCACCCGCTGGGAGGCCGAGCACGGCGGGGGCGGGTCCGCCCCGGACGCCGGATGACCCCCTCCCACACGCACACGGGACCGCACGCCGGGTGCGGCGACGCCGACGACCTCGACGTGGAGGAAGCCCTGGCGCTCGTCCGCCCACCCAAGAGCGACCGGACAGACCAGGTCGACAGGGCGGACCGGACCGGCCGGGCGGACCGGACCGCCCTGTCGACCTGGTCTGTCCGGTCGCTCTTGGG
>NZ_MUNH01000740.1:0-2644 GCF_002154615.1 Streptomyces recifensis | reverse complement strand
AGTCCGAGGCCACCTACGGGGGCTGAGGCGGGTCAGGCGCGCTTGCGGGCGAGTTGTTCGTAGAAGCCGAGGAGGGCCAGGTCGTCGATGGAGCCGGGGTTGACCGCCTTCTCCAGCGGGGTGCCCTGGAGGAGGCGTTTGACCGGGACCTCGATGCGCTTGCCGGTGAGGGTGTGCGGGACACCGGGGACCTCGATGATCTCGTCCGGGACGTGCCGGGGCGAGAGCTGTTCCCGGATGGCCTTCTTGACGCGGTCCCGCAGGGCGTCGTCCAGAACGGCGCCGGGGGCGAGGTGGACGAAGAGGGGCATCCAGTAGCCGCCGTCGGGCTGTTCGATGCCGACGACCAGGGATTCCTTGATCTCCGGGAGGCGCTCGACCACCTCGTAGATGTCGGCGGAGCCCATGCGGACGCCCTGGCGGTTGAGGGTGGAGTCGGAGCGGCCGTGGATGATCACCGAGCCGCGTGAGGTGACGGTGATCCAGTCGCCGTGCCGCCACACGCCGGGGTAGGTGTCGAAGTAGCTCCCGTGGTACCGGCTGCCGTCGGGGTCGTTCCAGAAGCGGATCGGCATGGAGGGCATGGGGTTGGTGACGACCAGCTCGCCCACCTCGTCCACCAGCGGCGCGCCGCTGGGGTCCCAGGACTGGAGGTCGGTGCCCAGGCCGGGGGCCTGGAGTTCGCCGGTGTACACGGGCAGGGTGGGGACGGCTCCGGCGAAGCAGGAGCAGACGTCGGTACCGCCGCTGACGGAGGCGATCCACAGGTCGTCGCGGACCTCGTCGTGCAGCCAGCGGAAGCCGTCCGGGGGCAGCGGGGAGCCGGTGGTGGCGACGCACTGGACGGTGGAGAGGTCGAAGTCGCGGGCCGGGTGGACGCCCGCCTTGCGGCAGGCCATGACATAGGCGGCCGAGGTGCCGTAGAGGGTGGTGCCGGTGCGTTCGGCGATCCGCCACTGGGCGCCGGTGTCGGGGTACCCGGGGCTGCCGTCGTACAGGACGATCGTCGTACCCGTGAGCAGGCCGGAGACGAGGAAGTTCCACATCATCCAGCCGGTCGAGGTGTACCAGAAGAAGCGGTCCTCGGGGCCGAGGTCGCAGTGCAGGCCGAGCTGCTTGAGGTGCTCGACGAGGATGCCGCCCTGGGACTGGACGATGGCCTTGGGCAGGCCGGTCGTGCCGGAGGAGTACAGCACCCACAGCGGGTGGTCGAAGGGGACCTGTTCGAAGACCGGCTCGGTGTCGCCGGCCGTCAGACCGGCCCAGTCCAGGGCACCCTCGGGAGCGTCGGTGCCGAGCAGCGGGATGTGCACGACGGCGCGCAGGGTGGGCAGTTCGCGGCGGAGTTCGGCGACGGTCTCGCGGCGGTCGTGCTCCTTGCCGCCGTAGCGGTAGCCGTCGACGGTGAACAGGACGACGGGCTCGACCTGCTGGAAGCGGTCCAGGACGCTGCGGGCGCCGAAGTCGGGCGCGCAGGAGGTCCAGACGGCGCCGACGGCGGCCGTGGCGAGCAGGGCGACGACGGCCTCGGGGATGTTGGGCAGGTAGCCGCTGACCCGGTCGCCGGGGCGGACGCCGAGGTCACGGAGGCGGGCGGCCAGCGCACCGACCTGGCGGCGCAGTTCGGCCCAGGTCACCGGGCGGGGCTCATGGGTCTCGTCGACGTACAGCAGCGCGGGTTCGTCGGCGCGGTCGTCGGCGGCGCGCAGGGCGTGCTCGGCGTAGTTGAGGGTGGCGCCCGGGAACCACTCGGCGCCGGGCATGGCGCGGTCGCCGAGCACGCGCGCGTAGGGCGTGGCGAAGCGGACGTCGAACCACCGGGTGACGGCCGTCCAGAAGTCCTCCGGCTCGGCCACGGACCACCGGTGCAGCGCCGGGTAGCCGCCCTCGGCGGGGGCGCCGTGGTGCTCGGCGGCCCATGCCTGGAACCGGGTGATGCGGGCACGGGCGATCCGCTCGTCGGTGGGCTGCCAGAGCGGCTGCGGATGCTCGGTGGACATGATGCGGCTCCCGGACTGTACGCGTCGTTGCGTCGTCCGCGCACGGCTGAGGGGTGCGCGGGACAGGGCTGACAGGGACGATGCCATGTGATCGACTTCGGCACCAGGGCACGCCCCCACATGGTGCGTGTGTCAACGATGTGGTCCCACCACGGTGAACGGCAGTTGAACGGCACACGCGCGTGGCGCGCACAGTGACAGGGTGAGCAGCATGAACGGTCGTGACCTGGTGCGTTCGTGGGGCGGGGTCGGCGCGGGACGCGCCGCGCGGGGGATGCGGGCGGTGCGGGCCGCCTGGCACCGCAGGCGCAGCGATGCCGTGGGGCTGCCGCCGAGGGGTTCGGAGCGGGCGCGAGTGCCGGGTCAGGTGCGGGACGCCGAGCCGCAGCCGGGCGGCGGGGTGATCCGGTTCGCGCGCTCGGAGCTGCGGATCGTGGTGGCGGTCGGCGGGGCGGTGTTCCTCGGCTGGGACGGGGCGGGTCCGGAGCCGTCGTACGCGCTGGCCGGAGGGGCGCCCGAGGTCGATCCCCGGGCGCTGCTGGAGCCGGACAAGGACGGCGGCTGGCGGGTGGTGGCCGAGCGGGTGACCGTCGCGGTGTCCCGGCACGGCGCGGTGGAGATCCGCACGCCCGGCGGTCTGGTGC
>NZ_MUNH01000739.1:0-723 GCF_002154615.1 Streptomyces recifensis | reverse complement strand
TCGCGGCCGCGGCCGCGATGGGTGGTTTCCTGTTCGGCTACGACAGCTCCGTGATCAACGGCGCCGTCGAGGCCATCCGGGACCGTTACGACGTGGGCTCCGCCGCCCTCGCCCAGGTCATCGCCATCGCGCTGATCGGCTGTGCCATCGGTGCGGCCACCGCCGGCCGCATAGCCGACCGTATCGGTCGAATCCGCTGCATGCAGATCGCCGCCGTCCTCTTCACCATCAGCGCGGTGGGCTCCGCCCTTCCGTTCGCGCTGTGGGACCTTGCCTTCTGGCGCATCATCGGCGGTTTCGCCATCGGTATGGCCTCGGTCATCGGCCCGGCCTACATCGCCGAGGTCGCCCCGCCGGCTTACCGCGGGCGCCTCGGCTCCTTCCAGCAGGCCGCGATCGTCATCGGCATCGCCGTCTCGCAGCTCGTCAACTGGGGCCTGCTGAACGCCGCCGGCGGCGACCAGCGCGGCAAGCTGATGGGCCTCGAGGTCTGGCAGGTCATGCTGGGCGTCATGGTGGTCCCGGCCGTCCTCTACGGCCTGCTCTCCTTCGCGATCCCCGAGTCCCCGCGCTTCCTGATCTCCGTCGGCAAGCGTGAGCGCGCCCGCCAGGTCCTGTCCGAGGTCGAGGGCAACGGTGTCGACCTCGACGCGCGGGTCAACGAGATCGAGCACGCGATGAAGTCCGAGCACAAGTCGTCCTTCAAGGACCTGCTCGGTGGCA
>NZ_MUNH01000738.1:0-1658 GCF_002154615.1 Streptomyces recifensis | reverse complement strand
GCGGCACGTGCCGCCACCGAACGATCGGCCCGCATCGCGGAGCTGACCGAAGCCCTCGCGAAGGCGACGACCTCACAGGACGTGGTGGAAGCGGTGGCCCATCGAGTGCTCCCGCCGTTCCACGCCACCGGGCTGGTGGTCCAGGCCGTGGAGGGCGACCACACCTACAACCTGGGCCGGCCGGTCGGCTACCCCCGGGCGTTCCTGGAGGAAGTCGATGGCCGGGCGCGGGTTGCCTCCGATCCCGTCTGGGACGCGATCTCGGCGGGCGGCCCCCTGTTCGTGTCCTCGGCCGAGGAGTACGCGGCGCGTTTTCCCGAGCTGGCCCACCACCCCGCCACGACCGGCAAACAGTCCTGGGCTTTCCTCCCCCTGACCGTCTCGGGCGTCAGCTTCGGTATCTGCGTGATCTCCTTCGACCAGCCGCGACGCCTGACGGCGGAGGAGCGCACCCTGCTGAGTGCCATCAGCGGTCTGGTGGCCCAAGCCCTGGAACGCGCCCGCCTGTACGACGCCGAACACACCCGGTCACGGGCCCTGCAGCGCGCCCTGCTCCCCCAGCGGCTGCCCGAGCTGCCGTCGTGCACCGCGGCCGCCCGCTATCTGCCCACCGACCGCGGGGTGGCGGTCGGCGGCGACTGGTACGACGTCATCACCCTCGGCGGCGGCCGCACCGCACTCGTCATCGGCGACGTCATGGGCCGGGGGGTGCGCGCCGCCGCCGTCATGGGCCAGCTCCGCACCGCCGTCCGCGCCTACGCCCGCCTCGACCTCCCCCCGCACGAGGTCCTTCAGCTCCTCGACGGCCTCGCCGTGGAGATCGACGCCAACCAGATCGCCACCTGCGTCTACGCCGTCCACGACCCCAACGAGGGCCGCCTGGTCTACGCCTCCGCCGGCCACCTGCCCATCCTGGTCCGCGACGAGAACGGCGAGGTCCTGCGCGCCGACGAGCCCACCGGCCCCCCGCTGGGCACCGGCGGCTGGGTCCACTCCTCCGGTTCCGTCCCCCTCGGTCCCGGCGCCACCGCAGTCCTCTACACGGACGGCCTGGTCGAACGGCGCGACCAGGACCTCGACGAGGGCATCGCGGCCCTGGCCCGCGCCCTCTCCGGCGCCACCGGCACCCCCCAGGTCGTCTGCGACCGACTGGTCCGCTCGGCCGGCGTCACCGCCGACCACGACGACGACGTGGCCGTCCTCGTCCTCCAGCACCCCCACCGCACCGGCCCCGCCGCCGACCTCTTCCGCAACGCGGCCCTGGACCTCCTCGGCGGTGTCGAGGCCGCCCCGCGCGCCCGCGCCTTCGCCTCCGGCGTGCTCACGAGCTGGCGCTTCCCCACCGAACTCCACGACCTGGGCGTCCTGGCCGCCAGCGAACTGGTCGCCAACTCCCTCCAACACGGCACCCCGCCCATGCGGCTCAGACTGCGGCGCACCGACCGCCGCCTGATCATCGAGGTCACCGACGGCGACGACCACCTCCCGCGCCGCCGCCGCGCCGAACCGGCCGACGAGTCCGGGCGCGGCATCGACATCGTCGCCACCATCGCCTCGGGCTGGGGCTCCCGCCGGACCCCCGGTGGCGGCAAGGCGGTCTGGTGCGAGTTCCTCCTCCCGAAGCGCTAGCGCTCCGTACACGCGGAAGGGCCGGAAGC
>NZ_MUNH01000737.1:0-542 GCF_002154615.1 Streptomyces recifensis | reverse complement strand
GAGGTGGTGCCCCAGCCGAGGATGCGGGCCGTGGTGCCCGCCGCGTACACACCGGTCTGGGAGGGGGAGACGTAGGACACCGGGGTGTACGGCATCGACGTAGACAGGGTCAGCACGGCCACGTCGTCGCCGCGGGTGGCGTCGGTGTAGTCCGGGTTGATCCAGATCTTGCTGACGCGGCTCACCGTGCCGTTGGTGCCGTTCAGGTAGGTGCGGCCACCGACCACCCGGACGCTGCTCGTCGACTCGCCGACCATGCAGTGGGCCGCCGTGACCACCTTCTTGGCGGACACCAGCGTGCCGCCGCAGAACTGGCTGCCGGACGCGTCCGTGATCTGCATGACGTACGGGTACGCGGTCGTGGTGGTGGTCGTGCCGCCCACGATGGGCTGGGGAGCGGCGCTCGCCGCGGGGGCGGCCACGAGCGCGGTCGCCGCGGCGGCGGCGGTCGCCAGCACGGTCACTGCGGTCTTTCTGGCACGTCTGAGCCCGAACATGAGTCTCCTCAGTGGGGGTTGCCGGTGGGGATCGCGCGGGTGTGG
>NZ_MUNH01000736.1:0-4868 GCF_002154615.1 Streptomyces recifensis | reverse complement strand
CCGGTGTGCAGCCAGCCGTCGGCCGGTGCGTCCGAGCCCAGAGAGACGGCCAACCCGTCTCCCCCGACCAGGAGTTCGCCGTCGGGCCCGATCTCGGCGCGGACGTGGGACAGCAGTCGCCCGACCGTGCCGGACCTGCGGGCGGCCGGGGTGTTCCAGCTCACCGCGCCGGTGTTCCCGGCCAGCCCGTACCCGGCGTACACCGGCAGCCCGAGGCCCTCGCACTCGCGCAGCAGCGGAGGGGGCACCTCGGTGCCGCACCACAGCAGCGGGACGCGAGGAGTGCCGAACAGGGCGGCCGATACGGGTATGCCCTCGCGGCGCGCGGTGCGGGCGGCGCCGATCAGGGCCGTCGCGGCGGGCGGGGTGACGGCGAGCGCGGTGGGCCGGACGGTGGCCGTCCAGTCCGGCAGGGCGGTGGCGGGGATACCGTGCGGTGGCAGCAGCAGGCAGCCTCCGTCGGCGATGGCCATCGGGGTGGCGGCCACCTGATGGGCGAGCGCGCCCAATGGGACGGTGACCGCGCAGCGGGCGAAGGCTCCGGCGGGCAACTCCGACCGCAGCGAGTCGAGATGGGCGTCCACCGCGTGGGCGCGGATGCCGACCCGCCCGGCCGAGGCCGCCGAGGCGGGGAGGATCTTGCAGATCCAGTCCCGGTCGTCGTCGGGGACACGGTAGGCGCCGGCCGCCGAGTCGGTGAGCGCGGTGAGGTCGACCGGGACGACCGGGCAGCCCTCGGGCAGTACGCGCCGGTCCGCCCAGGCGGCCAGCAGGGCCCGGCCGCGGGTGTCGGCGAGGACGGCGGACACGTCCGCCAGCAGGGCGGCCGCGGTGCGCGCGGAGGCGCCGGGCGGCACCGGGCAACCGGTCACCCGCAGGGCGAGCAGGGCGAGTTCGGCGACGACGGCCTCGGCGGTGTCGCCGCACAGGATGCCCACTCGTCGCCGGGGACCGGGGTCCAGGCGGTCCCCCAGGGCGCGGGCGGCGCGGGTGATCTCGCGGTAGGAGTGGACGACGGCCGTGCCGTCCTCGGCCGTCACCTCCACCAGCGGCCGGTCCCCGTCCTCGGCATGTCTGCGCAGGACGGTCTCAACGGCCCTCACGCTCGGTTTCCTCCCGTCGGGCGCGCCGCCGGGCGCGGTGGTGACGTCCGCCGGTCAGGCGGTGGTGCACTCCGGGCCGAACCGGTTCCAGCCGACGTCGTCGGACCCGAGCAGCGGAAAGCCGGTGATTGCGCCGTTCATGTCTCCCCCTCTTCGGTAAAGGCATCGAAAATCGAGGTTCGGGGAATACGCGAGCACCTGTGGGGTTCGCGGTTCGATCCCCCGACAGAACAACCGTCGCCCGTCGGCGAACGAACACAAAAGACCTAACATGCTTCGGGTCGGCGCAGTGCCGTGAAACGAAGGATTGAAATGGAAACAGCTCAGCGTAAATCGGGCACGGAAATGACCGGGGCCCCTCTGGAGGAGCAGGGGCCCGGACCGCTCCGGGAGGCGATGGCCGCCTGCTCGGCCGGCCTCGCCGAGGACGTCCCGGACTACCGCACCACCATGCGCAATGTCGCCGAGGCCCTGAGCGGCCTCTCGCGGGCCGTCGCCGAGCAGGCCGACTGGGCGCCCCCGGAGCGGCGGAGTGCCTCCGGCACCCGTCCGGACACCGGGGAAACCGGCGGCGCGAACTCCGCTTTCCGGTACCTGAACGGCCTTCCGGACATCAACCGGGCCATTCAGAATGAGTTGGCGGGGGCCCGCGAGGAGATCCTCACCGCCCAGCCGGACGGCTCGCGCCCGCCCTCGGTGCTGCGCGACGCGCTCGCCTCGGTACGCCGGCAGCTCGCCGCCGGGGTGGCCATGCGGACGCTCTACCAGCACAGCACGCGGTTCGACGAGCCGACCAAGCAATACGTCAAGGTGGTGACCGAGTTCGGTGTCCAGGTGCGCACACTGCCGGAGTTCTTCGAGCGGCTCATCATCATCGACCGGTCGGCGGCGTTCATCCCGGGCAGCCGGGACCGGCAGACCGCGGTGCTGGTCCGGGAGCCGGCCGTGGTCGGTTTCCTCACGGACGTGTTCACCCGGCAGTGGGATCGCGCCGAACCGTTTCCCTTCGTCCCGGTGCGCGCCGCGGAGGCCGCCGGAGAAGTGATCCCGGACATGCGGGAATCGATCCGGAAACTTCTGATCCAGGGCCGCTCGGACAAAGAGATAGCCCGGCGTCTTGGACTGAGTCTGCGTTCACTGCAAAGCCATGTGGCGCGCCTGAAAGAGGATTATGGTGCGCAGCACCGGCTCCAGCTCGGATATCTCATGGCATTGAGCGATCATTCCCCCGTCGGGCCGGATTACGGGAATTCCCCGCGCCCTCGAGCGATCTCAGGAGAAACGCGTCCATGACCCGTCACGCGCTGGCCGCGAACGAGAACCCCTACCCGCCGCTGCCCTCGGTACGGACCGCGCTCGCGGAGGCGGTCGGCGGCCTCAACCGCTACCCCGACCGTACGGTGACCGAGCTGGTCGACGCCCTCGCGAGCCGCCACGGCGTGCCTCGCTCGCACATCGTGACCGGCGCCGGGTCGGTCGGCGTCACGCACCATCTGCTGCACGCCGTGGTCCGTGCCGGCGACGAAGTGCTGTACGCCTGGCCGTCGTTCGAGGCGTATCCGCACCTCACCGAGATCTGCCGGGGCACCTCGGTCCGGGTGCCGCTGCGCGAGGAACGGCACGACCTGGCGGCGATGGCCGACGCGATCACCCCGCGCACCGCCCTGGCCGTCGTCTGCAACCCCAACAACCCCACCGGCACCGCCGTCACCCGCGCCGAGCTGGAAGCCTTCCTGGACCGCGTGCCGGAGAACGTCCCGGTACTGCTGGACGAGGCGTACCGGGAGTTCGTGCGCGACCCCGAGGTCCCGGACGGCGTCGGGCTGTACCGGAGCCGGCCGAACCTGGTGGTGCTGCGGACCTTCTCCAAGGCGTACGGCCTGGCCGCGCTGCGGGTCGGCTACGCGGTGGCGCACGAGGAGGTGGCCGCCCGGATCAGGCACACCGTGGTGCCGTTCGGGGTGAACGCGCTCGCCCAGTCCGCCGCCCTGGCGTCCCTGGCGGCCGAGGACGAGCTGCTGGAGCGGGTGGAGGCGGTGGTCAAGGAACGCGACCGGCTGACCAGCGCGCTGCGGCCGATCCTGCCCGTGACCGCGTCGGAGGCCAACTTCCTGTGGCTGCCGCTGGGCGAGCGCACGACGGAGTTCGCGGAGGCGTGCGCCCGCGCCGGGGTCGCCGTACGGGCCTTCCCCGGCGAGGGCGTACGCGTCACGGTCGGCTCCCCGGAGGCGAACGACGCCGTGCTGCGGGTCGCGGCGGCGCTCGCCTGAGACTCAGTCCCGTACCGGCGCCGGCTCCCGCGTCTCCGCCGGGCGTCGCGCCTCCGCCCAGCGCACGGCGGGTCCCATGGCGAGGCCCGCGCCCAGGAACAGCGCGCCCACGACCAGCCAGCCCCCGGTGCCCCAGGAGAGGATGAGCGTGGTCAGCAGCAGCGGGCCGATGAGCCGCGCGACGGCGGTTCCGGCGCCGTAGAAGCCCTGGTACTGGCCCTGTTTGTCGGCCGGGGCGAGGGCGAAGCCGATCTCCCAGGAGCCGGAGCCGAGCAGCATCTCGCCGAAGACCTGCACACACGCGGCGAGCAGCAGCACCAGTACCGGCAACCAGGCCGAGGTGCCGGCCGCCGACACCGCGAAGCACACACAGGCGAGCAGCAGCACGATCCCCGCCTGCCGTACGGCGCGCGCGGCCGACCGCAGTCCCGTCACCCGCGCGGCCATCCGCACCTGGAACAGCACCACGCTCAGCGTGTTGAGCACCAGCAGCGCCGAAACCGTCCAGCCCGGCGCCGCGGTCCGCTGCACGATCCACAGCGGCAGCACCACGCTCAGCAGCGGCATGTACAGCAGCATGACCATGTTCAGCAGCGAGACCAGCGCGTACGGGCGGTCCCGGAGCACGGTGAGGGCGCGTCCGGCGGGCCGGCCGGCCGAGGGGAGCTGCTTGGCGGGCGCGGGCAGCCGGCCGAGTACCCAGGCGGCCAGGACGAAGGTGACCGCGTCCATCGCCAGCGCGGTGAGGTAGGACGCCTCGGTGTCGAGCTGGAGGGCGATGCCGCCGAGGGCCGCGCCCAGGGCGAGCCCCGCGTTGACGGTCGACTGGAGGTAGGCCCGCGTCTCGGTGCGCCGGGCGGGTTCCACCAGACCGGCCAGCAGGGCCTGCCGGGCGGCGGCCAGGCCGCACTGGCAGCAGGTGTACAGGCACACGGCGGCGAGGAACGCCGGGTAGGTCCGTACGAGGAGCAGGGAGGCGATGGCGGCGCCGGTGGCCAGCGACATCAGGATGGCGATCCCGCGCGGCCCGCGCCGGTCGGCGAGGTGGCCGAGCGGCACTCCGACGACGGCGCCGAGCCCCCAGCCGATGGTGAGCGCGGCGCCGATCTGGGTCGGGGACAGCCCGACGACCCGGCTGAAGTACAGCACCGAACACACGTAATAGGCACCGTCGCCCACGGAGTTGGTGAGCTGTGCCAGGGCCAGGGTCCTGGGCGGCCCGGGTGGGGGGATGATCCGGCTGACGCGCATTCAGTTCCTTCCGTACGGGCTCGTGCCGGGAGGAGTCTTTCCGGCTCGCGGTGGGGCGCGCCACCGGAAAGGGCCATTCCGGTCAGGGCAGTTGAGGGGTCACGGTGAAGCGCAGGGTCTCGCGGACGAACTTCACGGCGTCGTCCCGCTCGGTGGGCGAACCCGCGTCGACGAGCACATGCCCGAGCCGCCGGCCGGAGGAGGTGAGCGGCTGGACCGTGTCCCCCACACCTTTGCGCGGCCG
>NZ_MUNH01000735.1:1322-1651 GCF_002154615.1 Streptomyces recifensis | reverse complement strand
CCCCCAACCCCCTCCAGGCCGCCGCCGACGACGCCCTGTGCGTCCGGGCGGACAGCACCGCCACCGTGCAGGAACTGCACCTGGTCGCCGTGCACATGCTCTGCGAGTCATTCGACAGCGCGATCGAACGCCACACGGCGCGCCCCCGGCGGTCACCGGCCCGGCAGCACTGGGCGGTGACCGGGAAGGAACGCCCATGACCACCCCGGCCCCGCTCCTCGTCGTAGGGGACGCCCTCCTCGACCACGACCTGTTCGGCCGCGTCGAACGACTGGCTCCCGACGCGCCCGTGCCCGTCGTCAGCGACGTCCGCCGCGCCACCCGGCCCG
>NZ_MUNH01000735.1:0-1310 GCF_002154615.1 Streptomyces recifensis | reverse complement strand
GCCGCCGCCGACGGCCGGGACGTCACGCTGGTCACCGCCCTCGGCGACGATCCGTCCAGCGCCGAACTCCGCGCCGCGCTCGGCGACCGGGTCCGCCTGCTGGCGCTGCCGCTGGACGGCGCCCTGTCCACCAAGACCCGTGTCCTCGCCGAGGGCAGGCCCCTGTTGCGCCTGGACGACGGCGGACGGCCGCGCCGAGGAGGCCACCGAGCGGTACGCGGCCCTGCTGGCCGAGGCGGAGGAGCACGGCCTCGGACACGAACAGGCCGCCGCGCTGATGGGACTTGGCGAATGCGCGCTGGAGAGCGGTGAACTCCGCGCGGCACACGGCCACTTCGAGCAGGCGGAGGAACTGCTGTCCGGCGAGACCCTCCCGGTACGGGTACCCGCCGTACGCGGCCGGGCCGTGGCGCACTACCTGGCCGGTGAACTCCGCTACGCGGTCTACCTGCTGGAGTCCGCCCTCGACGAACTCAACCGGGGCGGCCTGCACGACCCGGACGCCCTGCTGCACCTCTACACCGCCGTCATCGGCCCCTACATGGACATGGGCGCCCACGCCCGCGCCGCCCAGGCCGCCGAGTTCGCGCTCGCCCTCGCCCCGCGCGCCGCCGACCCCGCGCTGATCGCCCGGATGCACCGCTCGGTGGCCCGTACGCTGCTCGCCGAGGGCCGGCACGCCGAGGCGGACGCCTCCCTCGCCAAGGCGGCCGGGCTCTACCGCCAGCTCCGGCTGCGCACCGAGCTGGCCAACTGCCACTGGATGCGCGGCTACGTCCACGCTCAGGCGGGTGAACTGGACCGCGCCGAAAGCGAACTGCGGCAAGCGCTGGAGATGCTGGCCGAGACCCGCGCCGCCCTCTACCGCAGCCAGGCCGCGGTCGAGCTGGCCGACGTCCTGCACCGCCGGGGCAGACCCACCGAGGCCGCCGCCCTCCTCGACGGCGTCCTCGGCGACTTCTCCTCCGAACGCGGCGCCGTGCACGCGGCCGCCGCCCACCGCCTCCTCGGCATCATCGCCGAGGACGCGGACGAGACGGACTCGGCGGAAGAGCACTACGTACGCGCCCTGAGCCTCCTGGAACGGGCGGGTGCGGCAGGCGACCTGGCCGACCTCTGCCGCCTCCTGGGCGACCTCCTCCGCCGCACGGGACGCACGGAGGCGGCCCTGGACGCGTACCGCACGGGGCTGGGTCACCGGACGACACCGGGCACGACCACACTGGGCCCGGCACCGGCGGGGCCGCCGTTCTAGGGGGTGTCTCGTCGATCTTCGTGGATCAGCCCGCTGCGTCTGGTGCGGTGCCTCG
>NZ_MUNH01000734.1:0-552 GCF_002154615.1 Streptomyces recifensis | reverse complement strand
CGGGGACGTACGCGCCGCCCGCCGTGGAGTTGCCGAACACCACCGCCACGGTGGGGATGCCCTCGGCCGACAGCCGGGTCAGGTCCCGGAAGATCGCCCCGCCGGGGATGAAGATCTCCTTCTGCGAGGGCAGGTCGGCTCCACCGGACTCGACCAGGCTGACGACGGGGAGGCGGTTGGCCCGCGCGATCTCGTTCGCCCGCAGGGCCTTCTTCAGGCTCCACGGGTTGCTCGCGCCGCCGCGCACGGTCGGGTCATTGGCGGTGATCAGGCACTCGGTTCCTTCGACCACTCCGATGCCGGTGACCAGGGAGGCGCCGACGGTGTACTCGCTGCCCCAGGCGGCGAGGGGGGACAGCTCCAGGAACGGCGTGTCGGGGTCGAGCAGCAGCTCGATCCGCTCCCGGGCGAGCAGCTTGCCGCGCTTGCGGTGCCGGGCCACGTATTTCTCGCCCCCGCCCGCGAGCGCCTTGGCGTGCTCCGCCTCCAGGTCGGCGAGCTTGGCGAGCATGGTGTCGCGGTTGGCCTGGTGGTCGGGGGCGCTGGGGTCGA